>NZ_JASJFG010000837.1:0-4515 GCF_030065375.1 Microcystis sp. M49636_WE2
AAAATGAACCAAAAAACTTACCAACTAACCTTAAACTTTGACCAGATTTTAGATTTGGTTAAACAACTCCCAGAAAGTGACAAAATAAAACTCAGTAAAGAACTCGAAAAAGAAACTTTAAATCAAAAATTAACCCAACTTCTAGAAAATTTTAAAACTGATGAGCTTTCCTTAGAGACAATTACCGAAGAAGTGGAGGAAGTTAGGGCTGAAATTTATGGACAACAAGCCACCAATTAAAGTTATTATTGATACTAACCTTTGGATTAGCTTTCTTATTGGTAAACAGTTAGCCAAAACTCTTCTGCCGATTTTTTCTCCACAGCTACTTAATGAGATTAACCTTGTTACCAAAAGACCAAAATTACAAAAGCATTTTTCCCAAAGAAAAGTTCAAGAGTTACTTGAGCTTTTAAACATAATTGGGTTATGTATTGAGACTAAATCAAAAATTAATATCTGTAGAAACGCTAAAGATAACTACCTTTTAGCCTTAGCCAAAGATAGTCAAGCTGACTTTTTAATTACAGGCGATCAAGATTTATTAATTTTGCAACAATTTGGAATAACTAAATAAGACTTCTAGACTTTTTGTCAATCAAAAAGTACCAAATATGGGAGTGATCGGGTGGAAAATTCAGGGACTTTTTCCCTGAAAATTAGGTAATTGACCCCCTCAAAATCGGTAAAACCCTACACCCCACACCCCACACCCCACACCCTACCCCCACGAAAAACTTTTTCAGCAAGCCCTAATTAAATTATGATCGCGCCGTAACGCACCATCTTAATTTGTAGGGTGCGTTAATGTTCTCGGTTCTTCTCTTTTTCTCACCTAACGGCTGGTCGATTTTTTTGAGAAAATTGAGTTAATAATCTCTAGGTTGAGTTAAGGTTTGTAGTTACGCTTTAGCGCCAACTTCTGGGGAAAATCGGGCTAGAGCATCGACATTGCTTGTATTCCCAAGACTTGCCTGACTTGCCTTTACTGTTCTTTGTGGCGAGAAAAAGCCAGATCAGCAGTCTCGATTACCTTTAATAGCTGTTCGATGCGGTTTTCCGTTGGGGGGGCCAAACAGGGAAAAACGACTAAACCGGGGATTTGATTAGCCACCTCGGTGACAGCCACATCAAGGGTGACTAGGGGTAAATTAGCTAGGGTTTCCGACTTGCTCAAGGTTTGCAGATAAGAGTATAAATCTTCTGCGATCGAACTATCAATTAAGATAGCGTCCACCTCCCAGACAGTAGCTAAAAGTTCCGCCTGTTCGCAACTATCGGCCTCGATAAAACGATAATTTTCCCGAACTAATTGATTATTCCAAATCCAGCTAAAGGAAGATAAATCGGAGAAATTGGGGGCATAATGACCGTGTAAACGCAGCAGAGTCGGAGCAGTGCGCTGTTTTCGGCTAGGAACAGGGGAAACGGTCAGATTTAGGCAAGCTTGCAGAGCTGCCGAGGTGATCGGCGGAACCAGAAAACTATCGGCCCCTTGCTGTTGACTGCGGTTGCGATCGGAATCGGCGGCGGTGACAATAACTTTTATATCTTTGGTTTGGGGATGGGATTTCAGCAGCGTTAACACATCCCAACCGGACAAGAGGGGTAGATTGGGATTGAGAAAAACACAACGGGGTTTTAACTGACGGGCTTTTTCGATCGCCTCAGTGCCGCTACGGGCGATAATGGCTTTTAATCCCAATTCACTTAAGCGATCGACAAACTGTTCGATAACTTGGGGATTAGCTTCCACCACTAACACCAGACGCTGGGGAGTGGCGGACTCTTGGTCTGCACCTTGGGGATGAACTGGCAGCAGTAAAGTGAATTGACTGCCTTCCTGGGCCTTGGAGACAAAGGATAGATCACCACCGTGACAGCGTGCCAATTTTTGGCTGAGGACTAAACCTAAACCCGCACCCTCAAATTGACGGGTGAAAGGACTTTCTAGCTGTTGGAATTTCTGAAAAATCAGATGCTGGGATTCTTCTGGAATACCGATCCCCGTATCCCAGACGGTAAAAGCCAGCCAATTTTCCCAACGATTAACTTTAATGCCCAAATTACCGCCATCAATGGTGAATTTTACCGCATTATCTAACAAATGCACTAACATCTGTTGCAAACGGGCTTCATCGGCCAGAACATAATCTAACCCGGATTCGATGTCAAGACGATAGCTGCTGGGGAGATCGAGACGTTGGGGATACTTATCGACGATGATATCGTAAACCCGTTGACAGAGGCGATCGATTTTGACTCTAGTGAAAGTTAATTGTAGTTGTCCTGTCTCTAGGCGGGTTAAATCGAGGAGATCATTGACCAAAGCCATCAACTGGCGACCGCTGCGATAGATTAAATCGGCATATTTGGACTGTCGGGGGTTAAGTTCACCGATTTTTTGTTCCCGCAGCAGACTGGAGAGACCGATCACGGCGGTGAGGGGCGATTTAAACTCATGGCTGACACAGGCGAGAAATTCATCCTTAAGACGATTTAAATGGACTAGATCGGCATTTTTAACCGCTAATTCCTGACAATATTGCTGTTGTTCGGTGATATCGGTGGCTAACAGTAACCACAGTCCTGAAGCTTTCTCGATCAAGGGATAATTATCCGTTAAATTTAACGGCACGGACAACAGGCGCCAAGTCTTGGTTAAACCCGATGTCACTGTTTCTAGACGTTGGGGAAACAGGGGGGGAGTGGGGGATGGGAGGGTTAAGGGGTCATTAACTAAAGCAAAGGGAGAGTTATCGATATTAGCGGGGAAAGCTGCCCCGATTTGTTGACACCAAGCCTGATTTTGGTATAAAATTCCCGCTTCTGGACTGTAGAGCAGCAGCGGCAGCGGTAATTGTTCCAGAAATTTCAGAGGACGATCGCTGCGGGGGGGGGGAATGCGATCGCTGATGCGGGGCTGCGGAGGGGGATCATCGAGAATCGAGCGCCCGAGACAAAATTGGAGAAGTTTGCCCGTGTCTAGGCGTCCTAACAGTTTGCCCTGAGCATCCACTAAAATGGGGGCTAGGGCGATCGCTTCTCCCGTCAGGGTTGTCAGAAACTCACTCACGGCCATGCGAGCGTCAAGAGGGATAATCGGGCGCAGCCAACCGCTCAGATCCAGACAGTTGGAGGAGGGGTTTCTAGTTTCGGGGTGCTGTTGCTGATAGAGGAGGTAAGCGATCAGGGCTTGACTCTCAATCAGTCCTAGGGGACAATACCTCTCATCCACCACCACGATCGCTTCTGGATTGCCCCTGTTAATTAAATCTAAAAGACTGGCCCTGTCAATAATTAATTCACAGGTAGTAACGGATTGATTAAAGTGATGGAGGCTGAGGGTAACGCTAGGCATGGGGATAATACTAAATCCGTTGAGTATAGGCTACATATCAGGACAGGCAAAAGGCACTCATGCACAAGGCAAAAGAGAAATAGATAATCAGTCTTTGATAACTGGATTTAGTATAATTGGGTGGGCGGTGGCGGTAACTTTAGGGCATAATTAACAAACTGATGGCCAAACTATTAGTAGTCCTAGAACTTGAATCTACCTTGATTATGACGCTCGCTGATCTAGACAGCCTCCCCATTGATTACAATTAACTACAATACCCACTGCCAAAAAGCAAAGTTAACTTTAACTTCGCCGATCTGATGGCGAGGGGGTTGTCTTCTCGACAGAGAAAGTCTAACCTATAGTTTGTTATTTTCTATCTACCTTGCGGGTGAGAAAACGTTGCCTCCGAGACTGACTATTTATGCTTTTGTCCCAACGGACCCACCCTTGACGGGAGTGAGTTCACCCCTGGGGCTGGTTAATTCTTTGACGGCTTTATTGGCTAATGAACGCTATAATCTAACCCTAGGGTCGTCTTCTAGCGAATTACTGGCTAATATCGAGGCACAGAAGGAAAAAATCGATTGTTTGCTGGTGGTCTTTCACCCTTCCCTACAGCCGACTTTTAATCAACTCTACGAAGGGGGGATTTTGCTGCCAGTAGTGATCATTGTCGCTGACAAGAACATCACTGCCGAGACGAATGACTCTCCCACCTGTCTCTATCATAGTGCCGAATTACAAATTACCGTCAACGAATTAGACAGCATCACCTCCGTCATCGACCAAGCGATCGCTAGATTTCTCCATTTAGCTCCTAATTGCTCTTTTTCCGAGCGTACCACGATTGTTAACCAACCAAATCCCGTGGCAAATAATCACAGTTTTCTCCTCCTACAACAGCGCCGTTTAGCGGAAAAATTAAAAGAAAGACTCGGCTATTTAGGTGTTTACTACAAACGCAACCCGCAGCTATTCTATCGCAATCTTGCCCCGGAGGAAAAAAACGAATTACTGCGGGAATTAAGAAGAGATTATCGGGAGATTATTTTAAATTACTTCCAACAGGATTATCCGATTAATCAAGCGATCGATGAGTTGGTTAATAATGTCTTTTTTACCGATCTCTCAGTGTCGCAAATTCTGGAAATTCACATGGAGTTAATGGA
>NZ_JASJFG010001078.1:0-4825 GCF_030065375.1 Microcystis sp. M49636_WE2
GACGTTAATTGCCGCTAGGGCCGCAATCAGTCCATCTTCCCTTTGTTCTTCGCCTTGGAATTGATCTTGATCGAGAAGACGTTCAAATTCATCGATATAGGACAACCCCGGCGGTTTCCCCACATCGGCCCCCAATTCGATCAATAAATCGGTTAACCAGTAGGCATGGCGGGCCTCATCGGCAACGTGGTGGGAAAGATCCTGTATCAGTTCTTGCGGTTGTCCGTCTAAGGTTTCGATCAGTTCGGTGAGGTCTTTACAGCTACGTTGTTCGTTGTAGCGGTAGCGGTTGAGGGTGACAAGATGAATTTCGCGATCGCTAATGACCCGCTTCATGATGTCGCGAGCGCTCATCGTCTTCTTGAATTTACGAGGGTAAGCAACGGTCATGAGTTTGTATAGTTTTGTAAAGGTCTTCCCGTATTCTAACCCCTAAGAATTGAGGAAGTGTTTAAGGCTTGAGGTTTGCATCATTTTGTCAACGGCCAGTAATTCGAGTTTTGTAAGAGATCTTATGAACAGAATTAACAATATTGTTTTGGTTCACGGTTTTTGGGCCGATGGTTCTAGTTATAATCAGATAACTGCCCAGTTATTAGCCGAAGGATACGCAGCGATCACAGTGCAAAATCCTCTCACTTCTCTAGCCGATGACCTAGCTGCGCCGAATTGGTATATTGTCTCTAGTCAAGATCAAGCCGTCCCCCCAGAATTACAGTTTAATTTGGCCGAGAGAATGGGAGCAAAGACAGTGGTTTTGGCATCCGGTCACGTCCCTACTATTTCCCATGCTTCAGAGGTTTTAGAGGTGATTAGAGAAGCCTCGAATAGGGGATAAGTAAATCGCCATTTTCTCCTTAAACAATACCCGACCGCAGGGCAATTACGGCCGCTTGTACTCGGTCATCCACGGCTAATTTATTCATAATTCCCCGCACATGGGTTTTAATCGTATTGGTACTTAAATAAAGTTGTTCGGCGATTTCAGCGTTACTTTTGCCCTCGACAATTAACTTTAAAACCTCCATTTCTCGCTCCGATAAAAGTGCTAGATTGGCATTAGGTTGCACTGCCGGCGGTTTGAGATTATCCATGACTAAACGAGCAATTTGGGGGTCTAAATAGGTGGCCCCGTCCTTGGCCGCTTCAATGGCGGCCAAAAGGCGATCGAGACTCGCTCCCTTGATACAATAGGCATCAGCACCACTAGCCAGCGCCGCGATCACTTCCTGTTGCAGAGTGTGGGAAGTGAGCATGACCACATGAACATTAGCTAAACCCTCCTTAATCTGTTTAGTTGCCGCAATGCCATCGAGACGGGGTAAACCGATGTCCATGACCACTAAATCTGGCCGTAGGGATAGGGCTAATTGTACCCCCGCTAGACCATCACTAGCTTGACCGACAATCTCAAAATCCGGCTGTTCACTAAGTGCCTGTTCTAAACCTAACTGCATTAAAGGATCGTCTTCAACAATTAAAATCCGCATGATCTTTGATTCCTAACGGGAAAATGTACGGTTTTCACCCATCTGCATGAGGCAGAACTACTCCTAGTTTAGGCAATCTGGAGATAGATTAACAGTGATTCAGTGACCAGTGATTCAGTGACCAGTGATCAGTAAACAGTAAACAGTCATCAGTCATCAGTGAAAAGACAGTGGGAAACTACTATTTGATACTGCTCGCTTAATACATACTGCTCACTTAGAACTCAAATCTGATAACTGATAACTGATAACTGATAACTGATAACTGATAACTGATAACTGAAAATGCTACGGATTTCATCAGATCGGTCTAAAATTGTGCTTGTTGCCCTAGTTTATCTGGGTGTTGGTTGGCTAGGCTATCTCTGCTTAAATTTAGGGTTGCGACCTTCCCCGATTTGGATGAGTGCTGGTATTGGCTTAACTGCCGTTTTTTTAGGGGGAAAAAGGCTAGTTTTAGGCGTTTTTATCGGTGATTTGCTTCTTACCTTCTTTTTAGGGGCCAGTTGGCCCATAGCTCTATTTTCAGCACTCGGCAGCAGTTTATCGGCCCTGTTAGGGGCGCAATTCTTGCATTATCTGAGATTTTCCGCCACTTTACAGCGCATTCGCGATATCCTTTTACTGGTATTTTTAGCGGCCTTATTGGCCTCGGCAGTTAATGCCACTATCGATACTTTTGCCCGTAGTTGGCTAAATACTTGGGATTGGCGACAATTTGGACAGTCTTGGGGCATTATCTGGCTCGGAGATAGTACGGGAATATTAATGACCACGCCGCTGCTGTTGCGTTTTTTCTTCAATCATCACTCCCTGCGAGAACCACGGCAACCCCAACGCCTTGGCGAGGCCTTACTTTGTCTGAGTTTGCTAACGGTGGTGACTTCCGTGGTTTTTGGTGATCAACCAAATTTTCTTAACCCCGATTGGAGTATGGTGCAGTACCTCGAATATCTGCCTTTTCCCTTTGTGGTTTGGGCCGCCATGCGTTTTCAGACTTGGGGAGCGGTAATAGCGAATTTTTTAGTATCTATTTTAGCTTTGATGGGATTAGCTGGGGGAATCAGCCCTTTTATCCTACAGGCTCCCGATTATACCAGAGGTGTCCTGATCTTACAAATCTTTTTAGTCATTGTCATGTCAACTTCTCTGTTTTTATCGGCGGCGATTACCGAAAGACAACAGATCGATCGAGCTTTAAATGAAACTTTAGAACGAGAACATTTTTTAACACAAGTTGCTTTAAAAGTCCATCAATCTTTAGATATAGATCAGGTTTTAAACACCATTGTTGAGGAAATCAGAAATTTGCTCGATGCCGATCAAGTCTATATCGGTCACTGTCAAGAAGGGGGTTGGTCCAAGGTCATCGCTGAGTCCCGTCGTCCCGAGATTCCCTCGCTGATGGGTTGGTTTCCTGAACCAGAATTACTGGAAGAATTGGGACAATTATTTTCTTTAGATAAGTTAATTATTGCTGATAATACCGCTAAGGTGCAAACTCTGCCCACTCTCAAGGGTTATTACGAATACCTGCAAGTTAAATCTTCTTTAGTTTTACCTCTAACGGTTAATAATCAACATTTAGGTGCTTTAGTTGTCCATCAATATTCCCATCCCCGTCATTGGCAAAAAAGCGAGGTCAAATTATTAGAACAGTTAGCCACCCAAGTTTGTATCGCTATCGGCCAAGCGCAACTATATCAGAGGGTGCAAAGCTTGAATAATAATTTAGAACAGGAAGTGGCAGCCAGAACCCTGGAACTGCGGGAAAAAGTCCGGGAAATTCAGCGTTTATACGAAATGAAAACGGTTTTTTTACAGGCAGTATCCCACGATCTCCGCACTTCGATTATGGGATTAATGATGTTATTAAAAAATTTACAGTGTCGGCAAACGGAAAAAGTAACTATCTCGCGAGCAATGCTCGATCAGGTGGTGCGTAGTTGCGATCGACAATTAACTTTAATTAATGCTTTATCAGAAAATCATTTTGCTGAAGAACGGCCTTTAATCTTGCATCGTCAACCTCTATCTTTAAAAGAACAGGTGAAAATTTGGCTCAAAGATTGGCAAAAAGATTTTGATTTATATCAAGCTACTTTTATTAATCTTCTCCCCGATAACTTACCCGCTATTGATGCCGATCCTTGTCAGCTAAGAAGTGTTTTTGAACAATTATTAAATAATGCCTTAAAACATAATCCTCCACCGATTCAATTAGCTTTAGATGCTCGTATTGAACAGGATATGCTCTACTGCACTTTAAGCGATAATGGTATTGGCATGGACGAAGAACAATGTCAACATCTTTTCCATTTATATGTAAGAAATCTTCATAATCAACACCTAACGGGAATCGGTTTAGGTTCCTACCAATGTCGGCAAATTATCGAGGCTCACTCTGGCAGAATTGGGGTAAAAAGCACCCCCCGGGTTGGCTCACAGTTTTGGTTTACTTTACCCCTTGCCCATCAAAATTATCGAGTAATTAAGCAGGAGTTAGTCAACAGTAATCAGTGATTTTTAACGAGAGCGAGATGATTATGCTTATCGCTCTTCTGGAACTCTGGGGGATATAGAATGAAGATATATAACCTGAAATCAAGAGGTGGTAGATGGTTAAGCCACTCCCAGCCCAGCCAAAGGTTAAATTCAAGGCTTTTAACTCCGATATTCCGCACATCTTCATACTAAATCCTGTTATTAAAAAGTCAGTCAATTCTAGGGGAGAAATCAGCCTATTCCCTGACTTCCCCCAGAATTATCGTGGACAAAGCTCTAATCCTTAAAATCTTTTTAAAGGATAAATGCCCGGCGGCAGCCAAAATCCTTCTGTGTAGCCATTCTCCCATTGTATATAAACATGATCGAAGAAATCGAGGTTTTCAGCATGAAGGTCTTTAATTTGCCATTTAGGCCCGTTTATTCCAGTTTCGTGTTTGCCCTGTTGATCATCCCAATAATTCTCTGGGTTGGGAAATTGAGTCCGTTTTGCTCCATCTTTGGTGATGTAATAAATGTGATCCGATTGATCCTGATTATTTCGAGGCCATCTTGCTCCAATTGCCCCACGAGGTGCTAGGTAATCTTTTTTCAGAAAGTAGAGAAAACCGAGACGACGCAGTTTTTTCTCAACGCCTGTAACTCGAATATTCTCAGTTGAAAAGGGATCTTTAAACAGGGCTTTGACAGTGGCTAATCCTAACTTTTCAGCCAGATATTTCATCACACAGGAGACAGAATAAGCACAGGGTGCATGATGAATACCGTATTGATCTTTGTTTTGTTCAACTAATTCGTTTAGTTTCTTATGACCTTCCTCCGTTGCTTCC
>NZ_JASJFG010000883.1:0-8303 GCF_030065375.1 Microcystis sp. M49636_WE2
CACCACTGCACCCATCGATTCGGTACATCGCGCTAGAGCTTTGGGGTTGTCTTTGGCTGAATTGCGGGAACAACAGCCGCAGATTTTCGCTATGTTAAAAACGGAATTTCGGGCAACTATTGTCGGTTTTGAAACCCTGCCAGGACAAGTTAATGGCAATGGTGCCGGGCGAGGTTATATCTATCAATATATTCCTCCCCGGCCCCCACAAATTCATCAGGCGGTTTATCAATGTGAGTCGTTAGAAGTAGTTTATTTTAGTGAACAATTAGACTTTTTAAGAATTTTATTACAGGTCAAAAATACTCCCGTGGAAGCTTTGGCAGCCGCTTCTATCCGTCAGATGTATCAATTGCGTCAAGCCGATCGACAATGGTTAGTCAATGTGGGCAGACAGTTAAGTGTTTTACTTAAAGATGATTATGATCGCTTGCGTTATATTCTCAGTCAAATTCATATTAGTCCTTAGATAATTCGGCTCTCTTGGCACTCTTAGAGTGGTGGAAATCCCTTACTCCCTTTCTTTGTGTCCTTTGTGTCTTTGTGGTTAAAAAAAATCAGCAACCCTTGGCCATTCTCGGAAATGTAGGAAATGTTTCTAGATAACATTCTCTACCCAGTGAATATATAGCAAACCTAAAATCTTTTCAAGTTAGTAAATTTGAAAAGATTATATTTGGCAAAAATTCAAATAAAAGATTAATAATCTTAAAGTTTTTGCCGAAACGATAAAACCTCCTGAGCAAATTTTTTAATTGAAACCAAATTGCTTCAAGTGGATTTTCTTCTGGCGCATAAGGGGCAAAAAGTTCACAAGTAATTTGCCATTCTGATTTTGCTAATCCTTTGGTATATTTTTCTAAAATTAAATCTGGCTCTAACAAGTTTAATGCACCATAATAAGTTTGTCTATCTTTATAATTATTAATTGGTATTTCCACTAGATAAGTATTTTGACTCACGCTCCTTCCTCTTTTGAGACCTTGTGACCCTTAGGGTGCGGAATGTGGGATTTGAGCAACGCTAAGAGAGAAAAAGCAGCGGGTATCACATATCTGTATAACGTGCTACAATAATCCAAGATTCCATTAAAGGTTAGATTATCAAACGACGACTCAGGACTATCAAGGTCGGAAAACCTCGTTCGATAGTCTGAGCAGAGGCAAGACAATCAGTTAGAACTAATTTACTATCTGAGACTGTCCAATCGTTGGAATCGACTTCGGGTATGAGTGAGGATATCGATCCGCAATTGTCAGGGTAATACCAAATCCCCCTGATCCAGTCCAGTTGACAACCCTTCTGGTTCGTAGTGACCACTTCAGTCGTCCCTGATGATAACTGGGTTTTGCTAACTGGATTGAGGATAAACCTGCCTTAGTGCGGTTTTGTCGTTACTTGTCTAACAATTGTTGCTATTTCACTAACTACCTTATTTTTCATGGTTAATAATTATGGCAAGCAAATCTTATTCGATGGTGCAAAATTCCCCAAGCGGAACAACCGGAACGGGACTAGATCAAACGGTTGAAAGAATTGGCATAGATACAGGACTTGCTGGTGCCAATCTCGGTACAAATATTACGGATGGAATGACGGCAGCTAATGAATTAAATCATTTAATCTTAGAAGCCAAACAAGCCACTGGAGTCGCTAGTAACGGCATTTTTACTGTCAGTGACGTAACCGCGATTAATGCCTGGATTCGTGCCAACCGTTTAGCAGAATTTACTGCTCTCCACGGCGATGATGACGGGACAACAGAAACAGGGTTTCATTTAGTCCAAAATGACGGAGCGACTCAACAGTATCGCAATCAGAATTTAGTTGATACGGTTTTTGATGGCATTTATCACATTGGTTTCCTAATTGAAAATGGCACCTTTGTCAATGAAGATGGTAACGCCAATGCCACAGTTGCTCAGGTAGCGGATTGGCTAACCCAATTTTATACAGATCGGGCAACAACTAATACCGGACTTGATCAGATTACGGAATTAATCATTGCTGATCAGGGTTTAGCGCAAAATATACCTTGGCAAGAAATTGCTGGCGGTGCTGATGCGGCCAATGGACTGAATGATTTATTAAAAACAGCGATTACCACCTACAATCTCGCCGCCGATGGTTCAATTTCCGAAAGCGATATTGCACAAATTAACAATTGGATTCGCTCTGATGCCACCCGTTATAATACTTTTGTTGTTCTGCATGGGGATGATGACGGCACAACAGAAACTGGCTTCCATTTAGTTCAAAATGACGGCGCTCAGACCACATATTTTGCGAAAAACCTAGTTAATACCGTTGCCGACGGAATCTATCATATTGGTTTTGAGATCCAAAATGGACGGTTTCTCAACGAAGATGGTGCGGCCAATGCCACAGTCAAAGACGTAGCAGATTGGGTAACATATTTTTACGTCGATCAGTCCACCACTGGCACCGGATTAGATAAAATTGTCGATACCATCAAAATTGATACTGGCTTAGCCAAGTGGACAAATGCGGGGGATATTAACGCTGGAGCCGCCGCCGCCGATGGACTTAACCATCTATTAGTCGATGGCATTACCGCTACAGGTGTCGCTGCTGATGGCTGGATTACCAGCGATGATATTCGCACCCTCAATCAATGGGTTCGCACTAATCACTATGACGAATTTATCCTCCTCCACGGTGACGATGAGGGAAATGAGGAAACAGGCTACCACCTGGTACAAAATGACGGAGCGACAACCCAATACTTCGGTAAAAATTTAGTCAATACCGTAGCCGATGGACTCTATCATATTGGCTTTACCATCGAAGAAAATCGTCTCGTCAACGAAGACGGCGATGCCAATGCTCGCCTTAACGATGTTTCTAGTTGGCTCAACTATTTCTATCTTCAGAAAACCATTATTTACGGTGATAACTCTAGCGACACGATTACAGGTACGAATCTTGCTGAACACCTGATGGGTTACGGAGGAAATGATGTTCTCAGTGGTGGCGGCGGCGATGACCTAATCGATGGAGATTGGGGATGTGACAATTTATCGGGTGGAGTTGGTAATGACTTACTCTATGGCGGCGCAGACAATGACCAATTGGATGGAGGCGAAGGGTCAGACACTTATTATGTCTCCGGTAATCTAGCCGGAGGCTGGTCGAGTTTCCAAGGCTACGACATCTACACCGATACCGGCACCTCTGGTGTGGATAAAATTGTGGCTTTGGGTACAGGAGACGTGGACCTGGGGATTCTTTCCTTTAGCGCCAATAGTGGCATTGAAACCATCGACGGAACAGGAGTAACAGGAAAAGTAACAATCATCGGTGATTGGAGTGACAATACCCTCGACTTTTCTAATACTGCTTTCGTCGGTGGCAATATCCAAATCCATGGCTATTGGGGGAATGATAATATCACTGGCACCACTGGTAATGATGTCATTATTGGTGGCGGTGGTGAGGACAAACTTAACGGTGGTAACGGTTCCGACAATTACCTTTATACCGGCTATCAAAGTAATGATTGGAGTACCTTTGAAGGCTATGACACCATTACAGATAAAGGGACAACTGGGACAGATACCATCGTCGCCAAAGGTACGGGTAATGTTGATATTGGTCTCAACAGTTTTGGGGTCAATAGTGGCATTGAAACCATCGACGGGACAGGAGTAACAGGAAAAGTAACAATCATCGGTGATTGGAGTGACAATAAACTCGACTTTTCTAATACTGCTTTTGTCGGTGACAATATCCAAATCCATGGCTATTGGGGGAATGATAATATCACTGGCACCACTGGTAATGATGTCATTATTGGTGGCGGTGGTGAGGACAAACTTATCGGAGGATTAGGGTCAGATCAACTAACGGGAGGTGAAGGTCGGGACCGTTTTATCTTCAACACCGTTGATGAAATCGGTCAAGGCGCAAACCAAGACAAAATCCTCGATTTCAATACTGGTTTTGATACTATTGACGTCTCTGGCATCGATGCCAACTCCCTCAATGCTGGTAATCAGAGTTTCACGTTTATTGGTGCCTCGGATTTTTCAGGTCAAGCGGGACAACTGCGCTTTAACGGCGGTCTCCTTTGCGGGGATATCAACGGCGATGCAGTCAGCGACTTTCAATTGGCGATGGCTGGAGTGTATAGTTTACCTGTTACCAATATAGTGCTGTGACATCCTCTGGTTTGAGGCAATAAGCTCTCACTGCATTTAACTGAGTGTCAGCAGAATTCCCTCGCTTTTAGCGATGGGATGAATGCTGACTTTGTATATAGACATAATTCAAAGTTCCAATTTCCCTATTCATCGATTAAAATGCTGATGTCTTCATTGGTTCCCGCTAAAATATAAATAATTTTGAGTCGGCTATCATAGCGGAATAGGTATATCGTTTGGTAGAGAAAAGATCAGCAACTGACAGATAAAGATAGCGGTATCTTTCTATCAAGGAAAAGTTTTGTAAATTTCTCTACGATGTGCGACCCGTTGACAGATGATGGTTTGATTGGGTGGCTCTTCTAGGTTCTGTGTGATAAGTTTAACTTATATAGGATCGATCAATCTTTGTGTCCTTTGTGTCTTTGTGGTTCCTTCCACTCGCTCGCTAGGAAGAATGTATCTTAGAATACATTTTGCCCACCAAACCTAAGAGAGCCATTGGGTTTATCAATAGTCAGGCCAATCCTATAATCTGCAACTCTAATTTTATATTTATCTTTATGTCCTTTCATTTTATCGAGATAGCCTAATTCAAAAGGATTGTCAGTTTCTAACTCGGAAAATACGATCAACTCAACGCGAGATTGTATGTCTTTTGGCAAAGAGGCTAATTCTTTTAAAAATCTCTTGTTGTATTCAACCTTCCACATTTTTGTTTTTAAGCGATTCTAAATATTGTAAGGCTTTTTCTTTGTCTAGGATTTGATCATTTTCAACTTCTTCGATGAGTTTTCCTAGTCCGTAATCCTCTAGGATTTCTTCGATTTTTTCAAATTCAGCAATGGGAATCTGAACAGCAATCGGCTTTTGATCTTTGTCTAATACATAGTTTTTGTTAATTTCTAGCATTTGGTTCTCTCAATAGTATCATTTTCGCTATTTTTTGTCATGTTTTGGGCGGTATTTAACCGAACTAATTTTCTACCACTTTTCCCTTGTCTCTCCCTCCAATCGGCGCAAATCGCTTTTATATCGTAGTTGAAAGACTTGGCGTGTTCTTCTCTAATCTTATGAATTTCTTCGAGTATTTCATCTTCCCACATAGCTCATTCTCCCATTAACTCGTAAGGTGTACAGATTAGCGGTAATTTGTAGCCGAAATCCGCGCATATATTGAGAAGTTTTTTCTGAATTTGAGCATTAGTAATATGTTTACAGTTCCATGTTAACAGATAAAAGTTGCGGACAGGATAAAGATAGCGGTATCTTTCTGTTAGGTGTTATATTCTACAAGTCCTCGCGGGGAAAAATACGCAAAATGTCACGAGCAAAACGAGAACTAATCCCAGGCTATTCCTATCATATAACCATTCGCTGTAATAACCGAGAATTTCGCCTGACCCGTCTAGAATGCCGACAGGTGTTACTCTACGCTATCAAAAAAGCGATCGAAAAGTACGGATTCAAACTCTACGCGCTCTGTGTGATGAGTAACCATATTCACTATCTCATCGAACCGAAAGACGCGGAAGACTTACCCAAAATTATGCACTGGTTGAACTGGTACACCGCCATGTGTTTTAACCGAATGCTGAATCGAACTGGTCACTTCTGGGAGAAACGCTATCACAGTAGCGGTTTTCCCACCACGGATACTAAGCGAGCGCTGAATACCCTACGCTATATTCACGCCAATCCGAAGGCTGCGGGAGTCCAAGTCGGATTCTTCTACGATTTTAGCGATTACGGGGTCTATGACCGACTCGGAGACGATGGCTTAACCACTTGGCATCCTGCGTTTTTGAGTCTGGGAGAAACCCTAGAGGAATGCGCGGCCAAATATCGCGGATTCTGCAAGAAATACCGGCCGCGACCGAAACCGGAAACCCGCAACCACTGGGGAAGTAAGCTACTCGCGGGGATAAAGCCGAAGAAAAGGTCTAAAAAATCCTCTCCGGGCCAATTGTCTCTCTGGTGGGAGGAGTGGGAGGAAGTCACCCCAGAAATTCTCGCGGTGGCGGATCAGTTCGTTTTTGCCAACGCCTACAACCCCCGCGTCGCTGGAGACATACTACAATCATGTCGCGGACCGGACCCGGGTCCTGGGTGACAGGTATCGAAAACCCAGAACCCGCATGGCTTCGTGGAAAATCAACCCGATACAATTCTTAAAAATTGGCTGTTACCTTTATATGTTACATTTTACAAGTCTCGACGCGAGAGAAGAGAAACCCCAAAAACCCCCCACCACCCCAACACACTCAAAACTCTGCCGCCCCGGGAGGTGTCCATGGGGTGCTTTTAGGTCAAAAGTAACATCTTTGTAGTATATCCAGATATTATTCACTCGCCAGCCTACTCTATCTCCGAAAGCGTCCCAAACTCTTTCATTATACTTCCGCGTCCCACCGAGTTCGCGGTAGATTTTCGCCTGCACGGAAAAACCAAAGCGACCGCCACTATATTTCACCCATAATTGGTCAATGGTTCGCAAATCCTCGCAGGGAAAATTATCCATATCCTCTACCCGTAACCATCCCTCTTTTGTTCGGTTGGCAGCCTGTAGCATCACTCTCGCGGTTTCTTCGTCCGCTTGCTTCCATTGCTGCCGTTTTAATAAATCTTCTAAGTTCCGATAATCGATTCCTTTGGCGCTTTTAAGTTCGATTTCTGGCGATGCTGCGGGTTTCGGGGTTTCTGTTATCGTTTTCGCCGACTCGCCATTTATCGGTTCCGTTTTAGGGGACGGTGGGACGGGTTGTTGTGCTAATTTTCGATTAATTCTGTCGTAATCTTGCCAGTATTTAGGTCTGGTTGTATCCAAAGCCAGAACTCGTCTCATCAACTGTCGCGCTTCCTCTAGCTTTCCCTCCACTTCCAACTCTAAAGCTTCCACTCGCAATAACTCTATATCGGGAGTCTTTGCCTGTTTCGGTAACAGAATCAGATGATTTTTATAATGCGGTTCGACAATAGAATGGAGGGTTTGCGGGGGTTTGTTGTGTTGTCGGTTGATTTCTGGAATCCTTTCGCGGAGACGATTACAGAGTCTTTCTACTGTAGCGCAGTTATTTTCTCCTTGGATTCGTAAAGCCTCTAGAAGTGAATAGGTAAACGAACCCTGTTGTAGTTCGGGAATTTCGTAGGATTCCTCCGTCGGACTACAGGAAGCGATGGTTATCACTCCCTGTTGCTTTTGCCAGCCTACGGATTTATTGCTAAAGTCGTTCTCGTTGCGACAGGCATCGAGAAAGAGAATGATATTATCTGCGCCACATCTCCGTAAACGTTGGGTAACGTAATTGAGGGGAATGGTCGTCCGTTCGATTAAGGTCGGGTGTCCCTCGCTGGGAACGAGGTAATCCTGTCCCTGATGGCGTAATCCGTGACCACTGAAGAAAAACCAGAAATTATCGCCGGTTTCTAAGCGTTGCGACTCGAAAAAGTCGTGCAGGAAAGCCATTAGATTTGTGTACGTCGGTTTCGTCTCCTGTTGGGAACCATTCGGCGCGGTTATTGGGTCAGAATCATCGGTAAACAGGAAAACTTCCTCAAAATTAATCTCGTCACGACAATAACGCGCCATCTCTACCGCGTCCTGCTTGGCACATTTGAGCGGTTTCAAGCGCTTGTATTGATTTATCCCGATAAATAATCCCCAGTTCGCCATTAGTCTGCAGTCGGTGTGTTTTTCTCGTCTCGCTTGAATTTTAAGGTTAATCCGCCTTTGGTGCCAGTCTTAATCCCCGTCCCTAACAATTTTACTTCACCTTCTCCGGTAATCTCTACGCAAAGCTCTACTTCATCGAGTTTAAAACCGGTTTGTTGGTTGACCTGTTTCTGTGCTTGATTGAAGACTTTGCCGATAAGCTGGAGAAAATGGGAAAGTTCTGTCTCTAGCTTCTCTATGCTCACTTTTACGCCGCGAGTCGCAGCTTCGGTGATAATTTTCCTCGTGTCCCAGGGATTGTCATAGGTGTCGTTTCCTTTCGCATCTTTATCGGGGGTGACGGGGGTATCTTCTGCGGTGATAATCCAAATAGTTTCTTCTGGCATAGCGCTCTCGTTTTTCGGCAATGGTTCTCCTTTATTATTCTAGTTACCCATTGCTAACTCACCTATAGAGATAGGGGTTAA
>NZ_JASJFG010000820.1:0-5515 GCF_030065375.1 Microcystis sp. M49636_WE2
ACCAATCCTTCCGCTAATTCTGTCATCAGGGGAGCGATGCCGATCGGTTCGGGATAATAGTTATAAGAATAGAGCAAAATTCGCATAGGGATGGCAATTTGGTTGGGCGATTCAGTTTCATGATTTTATCAATAGTTACTGGTTTTTTGACAAATCAGATGCGCTTTTGTCAGGGATTGCCCTAGAAAGAGGTTTGGCATCAGGTGAGGATTAGCGGTGAGAGATGCGGAAAAAAAGGGAAATTGGCTCATAAATTAATCCTCAAAACCTTATTTTTCCCTTACCCGGTGGCCGATATCACGACGATAATAGATGCCCTGAAAGTGTATCCTTTTCACCGATTGATAGGCAAGTTCGATCGCCTGATTAAAATTAGCTCCCATAGCCGTGACACCCAAGACGCGGCCGCCATCGGTGAAGATATCGCCGTGTTTTAAAACCGTGCCGGCGTGGAAAACGATCGCTCCCGCGGTTTCAGCTGCCTTAATTCCAGTGATTAACTGGCCTTTTTCGTAGTGGTCGGGATAACCGGCAGACGCGGCCACCACACAAACGGCACTACCGGATCGCCATTGTAAAGAGGGGAAATCAGTTAATTTTTGTTGAGCGCAAGCCAGCAGTAGCGGTGCCAGGGGAGTTTCCAGTAGGGGTAAAACCGCTTGGGTTTCGGGATCGCCAAAACGACAGTTAAATTCGAGAACTTTTGGCTCTCCGGCGGGGGAAATCATTAAACCCGCGTAGAGGACTCCCCGATAGTCAATGCCGCGTTTTTGTAGGGTGGCGACGATGGGGGCGAGGATGTCTCGGTTTACCGCTTCGATAATGGCGGCGGTGGCTATGGGTGCGGGGGCATAAACTCCCATACCGCCGGTATTTTTGCCGGTATCGCCTTCACCGATCCGCTTGTGATCTTGGGCGGGTAGCAGGGAACGAAAGCTGATCCCATCGGTGAGGGTGAGGATAGACACTTCTTCTCCCTCTAGGAATTCTTCCACCACGACTTTAGTAAAGCCACTGGTAAAAAGATCATCGATCGCTTCTAGGGCCGTATCTACGGTTTCGGCGACAATTACCCCTTTTCCTGCGGCTAATCCGTCAGCTTTCACCACAATTGGCGCTCCTTGCTCTCGGATATAAGTTTTTGCTAATTCTGCATCCGTAAAGGTTTCTGAGACGGCGGTGATAACTGCTGCTTCGCTCATTAATTCTTTTGCCCAGGATTTGCTCGATTCAATTAAGGCCCCGGTTTGTGTGGGGCCAAAAACGGCAATTTCTTGGCCGAGAAGATGATCGGTAATGCCGAGGGAGAGGGGATATTCTGGCCCGACAACCACCAGATCGACGCAATTTTCTCGGGCAAAGCGGCTAATTTCGGCAAAATCCTCCATTGCTATGGGGATATTTTCACATTGAGGTAAAATTGCCGTTCCCCCATTACCTGGAATACAGAACACTTGTTCTACCTCGGGCGATTGCAGCAGTTTCCAAGCCAAGGCGTGTTCTCGACCACCACTGCCGATAACGATAATTTTCACGGATAAACGCAGCCTAAATGACGATGGTTTAATTATCCCCTAGCTCCGGGGTGTCATTGCCTAGAAGTTGAGATTACTTAACTTTTTAATCCTCGCTCCCCACCTGTTGAGCAAAACCCTTGCTCTAGTCCTACGGAGGTGATTAGATAAGGGATTTGCGTAGGAATAATATCCCAGCCAGAAAATCGCTCTGTAGAAGAACCAGACCAGCCAGATGGCACATTATCAAAGCGCAAGTCCCTAACACCTCGAAGGCTCTCCCCCTACTTAGGGTGATCAGCAAACCTGAGCGATCGGAGGGCGCAAGCATTGCGCCCCTACAGTAACGGATTTTGTCCACAATGTAGGGGCGAACTGCGTTCGCCCAAAAGGTACATTATCAAAGCGCAAGTCCCTAACTGCTGTAAAGGAGTCAATTGTGATTAGATAGTAGATGCGCCCTTCTTAGGCTGTCCCTATTTTGGGTCATTCTACGCCATCGAGTTGGCTCTCTCGGACATTGGCTGAAAAATATTCACTATCTCACATTATGGGCGCAAGCAGTTCGATAAACTTACTGACCACGTTGCCTCCTTACATTGCACCCGGTGCGATTGAGAGGGCCAAGAAACATCGATTTTATCTGCTCTAAGTCCCCGTTAAACATCAATCTATCTTTTAGATTATTCGGAATTTACTCCTAAGTATTTTTATTGTCTATGCCCTGTCATTTATCCCTCAATCAACTAGCTCAATTATTATCCTTACAAAATAAGGGTGACATAAGTTTTAGTCCCGATAGTTTAGTCTCTGGCATTAATACTGATAGCCGTAGTATTGAGCCTGGACAAGCATTTTTAGCCTTAAAAGGTGATAATTTTAATGGTCATGATTTTATCGATATGGCTATCAAAAGAGGAGCGGCGACCTTGATTGTCGATCAGCCAGTTTCGGTAAATTCCTCTAGTAATATTCCCGTATTCCTAGTCCATAATACCCTAGAAACCTATCAGCAATTAGGCCATTGGTGGCGGAATCAATTTACTATACCCGTGATTGCTATTACAGGATCGGTGGGGAAAACCACCACTAAAGAATTAATCGCCTCCCTATTAGCAACCCGGGGAAAGGTACACAAAACCCTGGCTAATTATAACAATGAGATCGGAGTGCCGAAAACTCTCCTCGAACTGGATGAAACTCACGATAGTGCCGTAATCGAGATGGGAATGCGGGGACGAGGAGAAATTGCCCTGCTCGCTCAAATCACCCAACCGACCATCGCAGTGATTACTAATGTGGGAACCGCTCACATCGGTCGTTTAGGGTCGCAAGCGGCGATCGCAGAGGCGAAATGCGAGTTATTGGCCGAGTCTCCTTCTGGTAGTATAGCTGTTCTTAACTACGATCACCCTTTACTTACTGAAACAGCTAAACGGGTATGGCAGGGGGAAACAATTACCTATGGCTTCTCTGGCGGCGATATAGTCGGAGAATTACTGGATTTAACTACTTTACGAGTCAATGGACTAGATTTTAACTTACCTTTATCCGGTCGTCATCATGCTTTAAATTTTATGGCAGCCTTGGCTGTAGCGAAAATTTTAGGCATCGATTGGACTTCTTTGCAAGAGGGAATTAAGGTTAATTTACCCAGTGGTCGGGCCAAACGTTACCAAATAGAGCCGGATATCCTACTCCTCGATGAAACCTATAACGCAGGTCTAGAATCAATGTTAGCGGCCTTGGATTTACTGAAAGCTACCCCCGGTCAGCGTCATATTGCTGTTTTAGGCACGATGAAGGAGTTAGGGTCTTTTTCGGAGCAATTACATCGCCAAGTGGGTGAGAGGGTGCAAAAACTAGGCATAGATCGCTTGTTTGTCTTGGTGGACGACCCAGAAGCTAAGTTTATTGCTGAGGCGGCTACTGGGGTCGCTTGCGAATGTTTTCAAACTCACGCAGATTTAATTAATCGTTTAAAGGAAGTGATCGATTCAGGCGATCGCATTTTATGCAAGGCTTCCCATTCCGTCGGTTTAAATCGGGTGGTGGAGGAGTTAATCAGTGATATTGGGAGTTAGGGAAGAGATGTTAGAGAATAGAGCATTTTTTAGCAAGAATAGCCGATTAAAAACAGTTTTTTCGGGTATTTTAACGCTAATTTTCTTTTTTTCGGCCGCTCAAGTCTCTTTTGCTCAAGAATCGAGACGACTGGAGACTTATCTCCCAGATCTCAGTGGTTTAGCTTGGGTAGAAGCGGATATTTTTCTAGGGGTTCACGATGCCAAAAATAAGGGCAAAAAAAGTGATCCATCTCAACCAAGACTGAGTCTTTTACAGCTACCTACGCAGGAAAAACCCCTATTATGGCAGGTTTTAAGGGTAGATTGGCCAAATCCAGAGGGATTGAGTAACGATCTCGAAAGTATTACTCATATTCCTCAAACTAATTTATTTTTGTTGGCTGAAAGTGGCGAGAAAAAACCTTTTCAAAGACTGTTTTTAGCAGCATACAACCAGCAACAAGTCAAGATAGTTGAGCAAATAAATTGGCCGATCGCGGTGGAAAATGTAGAGGCGATCGCTGTTAGTCGGCAAGGCGATCGTTATCTATTTATCTACGCAGAACGGGCCGATAGTCAAGAGAGTACAAAGATTCGCTGGACGGATATCTCGTTCAATCCCTTAAAATTCGGGGAATTTCGGTCGGTAACTTTTCGGAGTCCTTTTGGTAGTGGTAAAAATATTCGCCTCATCTCCGATTTAGCCGTAGATAAGCAAGGTAATATCTACATAGCTTCCGCTGACGATCCAGATAGTGCGGGAGTGTTTAGAAGTGCTGTTTACCGTATCGGTCAAGTTACAGCCGATAATAGCCTAATTATTGCCCCTAATCCCCAAAAAATTGCAGAAATCGACGGTGCTAAAGTGGAAGCGCTGACTACTAGAGAATCTCCTAGAGGTGAAGTAGAAGTCTTTATCGGTACAGATGACGAGAATTATGGCGGTTTTCTGCGACCTCTGCTCTTAGATAATTAGCTATCGGTCGTCAGTATTCTCCGAGTAAGGAGTCGGTCGTCAGGAGATTATTTTTATTTATTCTTCCCACTTCATAATTCATAATTCATAATTCATACTTTGTGCTTTTTGTCAAAAAAACTTTTTTTTTGCAATAAAACTACACAAAAAAAAGATCATCGTTGTGGGTGAAATTGACTCATTTACCTGTCTTGATTAGGATCACCTTCTAGGTGTGGCAAGGGTTTCAACCGTTGCTGCCCAAAAAAGCACAGAAAGACCCATTATGAAATTCAGTAAAATCGCTGTAACTAGCATAACATCGTTGTTAAATAAAAATCTTTCTCAATTAATTCTTAAGAATTTGTAAATATTGCGGAATGTTAATTTAAATATTCTCAAGTTTTTGGATTCAATCAATAATTTTTGCTTATCTTTGTCCAACATTGGGTTAGGAGTCAGTATTCAGGAGCTAGGGTTGTCCACTCCCCACTACCCCACTACCCCACTTCATAATTCATAATTCATAATTCATAATTCCCACTCCCCCCAACCCCTATTTTCCGTCTAAACTTTTGTATAGGGATAGTCTGGGAAAGTATGGATAACTCTTAGACTAATTAATTCGGGACTCACATCACAATATAGACTATGGCTTACTATTGGTTTAAAGCATTTCACCTGATTGGGGTAGTTGTTTGGTTTGCGGGACTATTTTATTTAGTACGTTTGTTTGTCTATCATGCGGAGGCAGCAACACAAACCGAACCCGCACAAGCTATTCTGAAAGCGCAATACGAGATCATGGAGAAGCGACTCTACAATATCATTACCACACCTGGGATGATTGTCACCGTGGCCATGGCGATCGGTTTAATCTCCACAGAACCAGAAATTTTAAAATCGGGATGGTTACATATTAAATTATCCTTTGTGGCTCTTTTACTGCTCTATCATTTCTACTGTGGTCGCATCATGAA
>NZ_JASJFG010000832.1:0-1763 GCF_030065375.1 Microcystis sp. M49636_WE2
GGGGACTTATATCCGTTCCCTGGCCAGAGATTTGGGCAAGGTGTTAGCTGTGGGTGGCACTTTAGCCAGTTTAACTCGCACGGAAAGCTGTGGTTTTCAATTAGCCGATAGTATTAATCTGGAAGCTTTAATGGCTAATTCTGAGGGTTTAATTTCGCCTCGCATGGCCTTGGCACATCTAGACTGGATTTCTTTCACACCAGAGAGAGTTATCGATTGGTTTCACGGCAGAAAAATTAATCTAACCGATGCAAATGTTATAATCGGTTCTCTGGTTGCCGTGGAGTCTTTAGAGGCTCAATTTCTCGGCATTGGTGAGATAGTTGTCGCAGAAGATGAATACTACCTACAGCCTAAAATAGTTATTCAGCAATAGGGGTAATAATTAGGGTCTGCTGAAAAAGTTTTTCGTGGGGACAGGGTGTGGGGTGTGGGGTGTGGGGAGAATAAATAAAATAATCTCCTATCTCCTGACTCCTGACGACCGACTCCTAACCCTAACAACAGTTTTTGATTTTTACAATAGGTCTAGTATAAACCCACTGATTATGATTTTTTCTGGCCACGACTTTTTTAGAAGCGACCAAAGATTTTAGACAAAGATTGAGCATAGAAACGGGACGATTTAAGCGCTCACTCAATTCTTGAACTGTGATTCCTTGGGGATAAAATTGCATAAGTTCAAAAATTTGTGCGCTAGTATTTAGTCCTTTTTTCGGACTAATAATCTTGATAGCCAAGGCTAGTAATCGGGAGAAACGACAGGCCATTAGACCCTTGTTTGTCGCTGCTTTGTTCCGATCAATCTAGCTTTTTTTGAGAAGTTATTAGGGGTTAAAGTGTTAATAAAATCTTGACGAAAATAGAGATTAATTTGTTCCCATAATCTCTTGAATAGCAGATAAAAGGCGATCAATTTCCCCATCAGTGCCGATAGAAATCCGTACATAATTCTGAATGCGAGGATGTTTAAAATATCGCACTAATATCTGACGCTCTTTGAGTTGATTATATAACTCACTGGCACTAATCTGGGGGGGAGAAGCGAGGATAAAATTAGCTTCCGAGTCAAAAACAGTGAATCCCAACTCGCGCAGAGAAGTAATTAAACGGCCGCGGGTTTGACGGACTTTTTGCCAAACTTGCTCAAAATAATTATTTTGTTTTAAAGCTGCTGTGGCTAAAGTTTGAGCGATGCGATCTAAATTATAGGAATCACGCACCTTATCCATCTGTTCAATAATTGCCCTGGAAGCAAAACCGAAACCGACTCTTAACCCCGCTAAACTATAACTTTTCGACATAGTGCGACTAATGATGACATTATCGTAACGGGAGAGAAAATCGAGATGATTGTCATCACTAAAATCCACATAAGCTTCATCAATTAATACCAATCCCGAGGCATTAGCACAGGTTGCTTCTAAATAGTCGCGCTCAAGATGTTTACCGAGGGGAGGATTAGGAGAAGCCAGAAAAATTAATTTAGCTTCCGGACAAATAATCGGTCCTGCTAATGCAAATTTATCATTAGTGGGAAATTGGATAATATTTGCCCCGTGTACCCGAGCAATTGTCTCGTAAAGGGAATAGGTTAAATCTAAAAAAGCGACACTTTCGCCAGGGTTAACAAAAGTTCGCAGGGCGATATTGAGGATATCATCGGAGCCATTACCCGCGATTATCTGATCGGCTGCTATGCCGTATAATTCCGCCGCCGTTTGCCGTAACTCTTTGGAGATAGGATCGGGATAGAGTCGGAC
>NZ_JASJFG010000178.1:0-4407 GCF_030065375.1 Microcystis sp. M49636_WE2
AATCTAGAGACAGCTTCTTCGGAAATCCCATAGAAGCGCACATCATCCTCTTGAGGATTGACCCTTTCTACTACTTTAGCGTACAGTTTCCGCCTCTCGATGTGTAATTAATTTTGCTTAAGTAATTATCTGTAATTAAGTAGCTGGTTATAATTAAATTAAAAATGGATTTTAGGTTCGATCCCCCCTGCCCCCCTTGATAAGGGGGGTGCCGATAGGCGGGGGGATCTGACAACTTTTAACGCCTACCTACTTAATTGTCTAGCTACTGATTAAGGAGGGTAGCAGGGGTGGGAGTTTTTTTTAAGGATTTTTTAACCCCAAAAATCCCCCGATTCTGGCGAGCAATCAGTATCATAGATAACAACAACAAGCTTTAGGTCTAATCCGATAAAAATCATGACCTACCTATCTCCTAAATTATTCACTTTTGAAGACTTTTTAAACCAGTATGGAGATGACCCACGCTATCAATTAATTGACGGGGAGTTGCGAGACTTGGAACCCACTGGACCTCAGGAATCCGTAGCGGGAAAAATCGCAGGAAGACTGTGGGGAGAAATCTTGCGATTACATCTACCCTGGACAATTCCTAAAAACTGTTTGCTCCGTCCAGAATCGGGTCAAGCTACTGCTTTACGTCCCGATGTCATCATTTTGGATGAAGTGGCCTTTAGCACCGAATCTCTCTGGGAAAAACAAGCAATTTTAACTAGCTCCCAAGCAATTAAATTAGTGGTAGAAGTGGTTAGTAGTAATTGGCAAGATGATTATGCACGCAAAGTTGAAGAATACTCATCTTTAGGTATTGCTGAATATTGGATTGTCGATTTTCGTGGATTGGGTGGCATCTCTTTTATCGGTAAACCCAAACAGCCTACTTTGACTATTTGTCAGCTAGAAGGTGATGAATATCAACAAAAATTATATCGTCTTTATGAGCGCATTAGTTCGGCAGTTTTTCCCGAATTGTCTCTGTGTCTTCTCGATATTATGCCCTAAATCTCTAGTAAAATTATGCTGAAATCTCTTAAAAATGTCCTGAGTAATCTGCGTCAATATCCCTATAATATTATCTTTAATCCCCTCACCAATGCAGCATTAGCCATCGCCGCTATTTTGGCACTAATTGCCGATCAATTTGGCCAGGGATATTATCTAATTTTTCTGATTACTTTGGCTCTAGTTATCATCGGTATCTGGCTAGAATCTCAGAAATACGACCTCTATAAACATCAGGCGATTCCTCTACCGATAGTGATTAATATTGCTAATCCTGCCGATAGTAATAAGGCTCTGCAATCGCTTTTTAATATCATCGAAACAGAAAATAAATACAAAGATCATCAAAATAATCTTGACCAGTATCTCAATATTAGCGAAACAGATTTAATTTTTAACTACTCCTGTGATATTTATGATCAAGAAATGCTGAAAGCTTTTCTGCAAATACTACGCTATAATCTAGAGAAACTTAAGAAAAAAACTCCCCAAAATACTATTATTTATCTTGCCTATATCGGTCCGATTAGCGTCGCTATTATGGTCGGCACTATTCTCGCTACTGAAGGAGTAAAAATCTTTCAATATAATAAATCTTCTGATAGTTATTATCCTGTGGTGGAAATTAGCGATCGCAAACTTAAAGAAGATATTAAGGAATACGAAAAATTTGAGCGTGTTGTCACCGAAAAAGGTCAAGATAGAGTAACTATAGCCATCGATGTTTCTTCCCATAAAATTAATCTTAATGATCAGAGTATTGAAAACTACGGCGATTTAATTTATCTGAAAAGTAAAGGCAGTGGTACAATTGAAAAAAATGAAGATTGGCTACAATATTCTAGAGAAATCTTTAAAACTATCAATATCGCTCAACAAAAAAACTATCAAGAGATTAAGCTAGTTTATTCCATGCCTATAACTTTGGGAATACTTGTCGGAATGGCCGTTCAACAATACTGGCCAATTCTCCTGACTCAATACGGGAATTCTACCTACAGAAATCTTATTAATCTTCAGGAATTTAAACTTTATCGAGGACGGTAAAGATAAAATGAACTATACTGTAATTACCTTTGCTCCTGTGCAAGGATTCATCGGAAAATCGCGTAAACTAAGGGACTTGTACGGTGGTTCTTTTTTATTATCCTATCTTGCCGATGCTATCTGTCAGGCAGCGGATAAATATACTGAATGTAGCCTTATTTCTCCCGCTTTAATTGACGTTAAAAGAGGAACTCCCAACCAAATCTTAATCGCGGGTAATTTTCCCAAAAAAGAAGCCGAACAAGTCTTCAATGACGCATGGCAAAAAGTGGTTAATAAGTGTCGGGTTTGGATTGAACAAAATTTACCACAATACAATTATACTTGGCGACGAGAATGGAACCTATGGATTAATCATACTTGGGAATTCTTCTGGGCGCAAGAGGACTCGATCGATTGTGCGTTTAAAAGTCTGCAACAGAAAAAATATCAACGAGATTGGACGGGAATTAATTGGCAAGGAGAAAGTTCTAGCTTATCGGGTTCCGATGCCATTGTTTGGTATGGAATGACGGATCAAACCCATCCTTTATATTCTAGTATTTCCCAACAAAATCAGCAAATCACTGAATTTTATCAGCAATTAAGTCAAAAACTTTCTAATGCTATCCTCGATGAAACCGAACGTCTTAGCATTCCCGAATTAGTCAAAAGAATGATTACATTATATGATATTGGCAAGCCTTTAAACCTAGAACTTCCTAAAAAATTTGTGGAACTAAATCGCTACGAGGAAAAATCCTATACAGGATGGTTTCAAGGGGACGGTGACGGGATGGGAAATTACCTAAAAAATCTGTCCATATCCTCAAGAAAAGAATTTAGTCAAAGAATGCGACAATGGGGAGAAGAACTAGAAAATTATCTTAACTTTGGTCGCATTATTTATGGAGGAGGAGATGACTTTCTAGGGGTTTTGTTTCCACAAAAATCAGAACCAAAATTAACCCTACAAGATTGTCTATATTGGTTTGATCAATTTCATCGGGAAATCTGGCCAAAACACGGTTATTCTCAGGATATAACTGTTAGCGTCGGTTTTGTTTGGGCAGCTTCAGGAGTTCCTCAGCGTGACATATTGCAACAATGTCGAGAAGCAGAAAAATCCGCTAAAAATCAAGGTAAAAATCGTCTCGCGGTGCGAATTCTTTTTAACAGTGGTAACTATTTAGAGTGGGTTTGTCCCTGGGAAAACTTAAAAGATATCCTCGATAGTTATTGCGATCGCAGTGAAGGAAAAAACTGGACACATTTCTATAGTGATATAGCAACTTTAGAAAATCGCCGCGCTTTTACCGATGATAATCACGATATTGCCAATGCAGTTTTTAACCTTTATTTTAATCAAAATATACCCATCGATACCACCTCTCACCAAGATAGAAATAACTGGGTAATTAACCTCTCAAAAGTGGTCAATCATCTCACCTAAACATAGAAAAATGTTGCAATATCTGATCATAATTAAACCTTTGGGATTTCTCTACGGTAGCGCCGGTCCGTTTCTGTCTCCAGAAAATCTAGTTGGACGTTCAGGAAATCGTTTTCCCCCCACTGCTGCCACAGTTTCGGGACTATTTGCTCACAGCAATCCCACCAATATTCGCGATTTACAAATTGCCGGCCCTTTTTGGGCAAACAGTGAACAACCAGATAACTTTTTTGTCCCCACTCCCTTTATTTATCTGGCTAAAAAACCCCTCGCAAATTATTTTCAAGACCAAGAAAATAACGACAATGGAAAAATTCAACACACCTTAACATGGCAAGAAAAATGGCAAGAGAAAGACAGTAAACAAATTGAGGGAAAATTCGATCGAGATAGTTGGATTCCTATCAACCAATGGTATAATCCTCAAAAAGCCTATGGTTCTCCGTGGCAATATCATCCCCATCTCCATCCGCGTTTGTTAGAGGAGCAAAGAAAGGTAAAAACTGGAGAATTATTCCTCGAAAATGCCGTCCAGTTACATCCAGATGCTTGTCTAGTTTATTTAGCTAATCAACCCCTAGAAAATGGCTGGTATCGCTTTGGTGGAGAATCCCATCTAGTGGAAGTTAAATCACTTGAACTAAGCAGCCATCTCCAAACTTTATTTAATCAAGATGTCGGTCAATATTTTGCCCTCATTACTGCCGCAATCTGGGGAACAAATCGCCTATCAACTCGCAATCCCAGTGATTGGCAATTAGAAACCCTCAACACCGAAAGACCAATAACCTATCGTTATCGATTCGGAGGAAAAGATAAAGTTAAGCGCTTATCTAGGGGACGTTATGCAGTTCCCGCAGGAACAGTTTATCGCTTAAAAAACCCCTTACCATCTTGGCAAAATTGGCAGGAATCTTGGTTCCCCA
>NZ_JASJFG010000326.1:0-1093 GCF_030065375.1 Microcystis sp. M49636_WE2
ATTTCTCCTAGAAAGGCTTTTTTTGCCCCTACAGAGATAGTATCCCGGAAAAATGCCCTCGATCGTCTTAGTGCTGATGTTATCTGTCCCTATCCCCCCGGTATTCCCGTTTTGATGCCGGGAGAGTTAATTTCTCAGGAAATCCTCGACTATCTGCAAACTATTTTAGACCTCGGTGGCACGATTACCGGCGGTAGTGATGATAATTTGGCAACTTTTAGGGTTTTAAAATAATCGCAAAATTATCTGATATATTAACCGGAAAAAGGCGGTAATAGCAATGGCCCCGATGGCAGCCATCACGGCAATGATAGCAATTTCAGGAAAATTTAGGCTTCCTTGCAGTCGCGAAAGAAAGAAGAGGAGGGTGAGGGTAATTGCTGCGATAATTGGTAGATCTTTTCCTTCAATCACTTTTTTAAATAATGCCAAAACTAAGCCACCTAAGATCATAAAGGCGATGACAATTCCTACCGAGGGGACTAAACTATTTAAGGCAATTACTAATAATGTCCCCTCAAATCCTGTAAAGGCAGCATTAGCGAAAGTTTCCCCAAGAGAAAAGCGGGAAGTTTTTCTAATCACTGGAGAAGCTGGAGGGGATTGAGGAATTGGAGAAGCTGGAGGGGATGGAGGAGATGGGGGAGGTGTATTTAAAGCGGTTAAAACTTCTCCACAGGATTGAAATCTATCCAGGGGATTTGCTAGTAACATTTTATTGAATACTCGGGCTAAATCTGCACTGATGTTAGGGGCATAATTTTGCCAATTCCAGACCTGTTTTTGGGGATCGTATAGCTCGTCAGGATCGCGATTAGTTAAGAGCATAACACAGGTAGCTGCTAGGGCATATAAATCCGTGGCTGCCGATACCTGATTGCCTAATTGTTGTTCGGGAGGAGCAAATCCGGCTGAATAAATTGTTGTGGATTTCTCTTGTGTATTACTAGGGTTATTGGTAGCCTGTTTTACTGCCCCAAAATCGAGTAAATAGAGGCGGCCATTTTGGGAGCGCATGATGTTAGATGGTTTTATATCCCGGTGAATGGAACCATTTTCATGAATAAATTTGAGGATAAGAAGTAATTCTTTG
>NZ_JASJFG010000711.1:0-3563 GCF_030065375.1 Microcystis sp. M49636_WE2
AACTCTGCTAGTCGCACCCACTTCTGTGGTGGGAAATTGGGCAAAAGAAATTGAAAAATTTGCCCCCCATCTTCAGGTTTTAATTCACCATGGTAGTAAGCGCTATCAAGATGAGAGCGAATTTCAGACAGTAGCTAGTCACAAGGATATCGTCATTACTTCTTTTACCTTAGTTCGCAAGGATTTGAAATTATTTAACTCGCAATCTTGGCAACGTTTGGTAATTGATGAAGCACAAAATATCAAAAATCCTAAATCGGCACAAACTAAAGCAATCTTGAGTTTATCTGCACAACATCGTCTCGCATTAACGGGAACTCCAGTAGAAAATAGACTGCTTGATTTATGGTCAATTTTTAACTTCCTTAACCCCGGTTATTTAGGTAAAGAAACTCAATTTCGTAAAGCTTTTGAAGTGCCAATCCAAAAACAAAATGATCGTCTCCAGTCCACGGTTCTCAAAAAATTAGTGGAACCTTTTATTCTGCGTCGGGTAAAAACCGATAAGCAGATAATTAAAGATTTGCCTGACAAAGTGGAACACAAACAGTATTGTAATTTAACTAAAGAACAAGCTTCTCTCTACGAAGTTGTCATCAAAGAAGTGGAAAAACAATTAGAAGAAGCGGAGGGAATAAAACGCAAAGGATTAATTTTATCTACCCTGATGCGCTTGAAACAAATTTGTAATCACCCGCGTCAATTTTTACAGGATAACAGTGCTTTTACTCCTGAGCGATCGCATAAGTTAGAGCGTTTGGGAGAAATGCTAGAAGAAGTAATTTTAGAGGGAGATAGTCTGCTAATTTTCACTCAATTTACTGAAATCGGTGACTCCTTACAAAAGTACCTCAAACAAACTTTTCGCTATAATACCTATTATCTTCACGGGGGGACTTCTCAACCAAAACGAGAACAAATGATCGAAGAATTTCAACATCCCGAAACAGAACCTTCCGTATTTATTTTATCCCTAAAAGCTGGGGGAGTGGGGATTACTTTAACCAAAGCAAATCATGTTTTTCATTTTGATCGTTGGTGGAATCCTGCGGTGGAAAATCAAGCAACTGATCGCGCTTTTAGAATTGGTCAACAAAAAAATGTTTTCGTGCATAAATTTGTCACTTTGGGAACCTTAGAGGAAAGAATTGATGAAATGATCGAGGAAAAGAAAAAGGTAGCTAATGCTATTGTTAGTAATGATGAATCCTGGTTAACGGAATTAGATAACGAAAGTTTTCGTCAGTTAATCGCATTGAATAAACAGACAATTATTTAATCGAGGTAAACCTATGAATAAATTTAGTAAAACTTGGTGGGGACAACGCTTTATAGAAGCATTAGAAGAATTTACCGACTCAGCACGCTTGAGTCGAGGACGTTCCTACGCTAAAAATGATAAAGTCAAGAATTACAAAATTGACGGTAATTTAATTACTGCTCAGGTGCGAGGTTCCATTAATCCCTACTTTGGGGTTTACAAAGAACCTTTGTATAAGGTGAGTATCGAGATTAAACCAATTACTAAAGCAGAGTGGTCACAAGCTTTATATAATCTTGGTTCAAGAGCGAGTATGATCTCTAAACTGCTGCTCAAAGAAGTTCCCGATAATATTGATGAAGCATTTAGCGATCTGAATCTCCACTTATTACCCCACAATCAAAAGGATTTTATCACCAATTGTTCCTGTCCCGATTGGGAAAATCCCTGTAAACATATTGCCGGAGTTTATTACCTCGTTGCCTCCCAATTAGATCAGGATCCTTTCCTCTTATTTGAATTACGGGGTATCTCTCGTCAAAAATTACTGCAAGAGTTAGCAAAAACTCCTCTCGGTAAGTTGCTTTCCTCCTCCATCCAAGAGGAAAAAATTCCTCTTAACCCCGGGACTTCCTATCACACTAAACCCGAAACCATACCGGCATCAGAAACAATTGATCTCAAAGAATTTTGGCACTCTCATCACCGTTTACCAGAAAATCCTCAGTTAGTTAAATCCGCAACTATTCCCGCAATTGTCATTAAAAAAGCTGGTGATTATCCTGCATTTTGGGATAAGGATACCTCCTTTATCGAGGTAATGGAAGAAATGTATCAACGGGTACGCAATAAAAATGCAGGGATACTTTAAAAAAATATAAGTTTTCCTTTTGGGGAGTCAGCAGTCAGTCCCGATGTCAAATTAGGTTACACTTTATCTGGATCAGAAACGCTGTAGCTAAATTGCTGACTTTTTGACTTAGGTATCTATCCATAGGAGGGTAGATTAGAATAAACAGGTCAACAACTGACAGTAATTGAAAATCTACCCCTAACCTGTTAGTATTGTTATGAGACTGGACATAAGAGAGATACAATGGAATCCTTAATTATTGAAAATTTTCTGATTATTAAGTATGCGGAAATAGAGATTAAAAAAATTAATGTTATCATCGGTGAACAGTCCACTGGTAAAAGTATTATTGCTAAATTAGTTTTTTTATTTGAAACATTTTTGTTTTTAAAGATTAAAATTTATGCTTTTAATGCTAAGGATCAAAAAGCTATCAGACGCATGGTGCTGCAAGATTTCGAGCAGCTATTTCCTAGATATGCGTGGAAAGATCAGTCCTTTAAAATAAGTTATGCTTTTAAAAATACTACTTTTATTATTGAAAGACATAAAGAAAGTTCCGATGGATATTATAAATTAACATTCACCTATTCAGAAAATTTTAAACAGCTTTATAATAGAATCATTAGACAGATAAGACGATTGGATAGAGATGATAGCTTAAAATCAAGCTCAAAAGCTCTTGAATACATCGAAAATAATCTTTCTGCTTCTGACTTATTTAAAGATCGAGAAGGATTTATACCCACAGAAATCTTCTTTATTCCAGCTGGTCGCACTCTGTTTGTTAAATACTTGACCAATAATATTTTTGCCTTTTTAGCTAATAATTTTGATCTTGATCCTCTCATTATCAACTTTGGCTCTAATTATGAAAATGCTCAACGCCAATACAGAATAATTAATGAATCAGAAAGTTTATTCCTATATAAAAAAGATGATAAAAAACTTTATGATCAAATTAAATTAATTACTGAAAAAATTCTATCGGGTAGCTATGGAAGAGAAAAAGATCAAGATTGGCTTTATCATGCCGATGGGAGAAAGATTAACTTAATTGATGCTTCAAGCGGACAACAAGAAGCCTTACCAATGTTATTAATTCTCTTAGTTTTCCCCTTTTTTGCCACTCACGAATCTAATCAATTTTTCATTGAGGAACCTGAAACCCATCTTTTTCCCTCCGCTCAAAGAGATATGGTAGAACTATTTACCTTACTTTATGCTAATAAAAATTGTCGTTTTTTTCTCACTACCCATAGTCCCTACATTCTCACAGCTTTGAATAATAAAATCATGGCAGCTAACGTTGAGCCTGTCAAAGCACAAAAATCTTTAGGTTATAAAAATACTATTCAATTTCAAGATGTGTCAGCCTACACAATTAGCAACGGACAAACTCAAAGTATCTTAGATACAGAGGTGAACTTGATTGGTATCAATAACCTC
>NZ_JASJFG010000151.1:0-5647 GCF_030065375.1 Microcystis sp. M49636_WE2
GAAATTTATCGGTATCTAAGCGAAAAGGTGTGGCTCCTTTTTTTTCTATCGCCTCAGCCACGCGGTCAATCGTGAAAAAATCGCCGCTATGGGTCAACAATAAAACAACTTTAGGCGATTCTTTCATGTCAATTGCAAATCTCTATATTTTAACCCATTTTAAGGCTTTTGGGCTGGTATTTATTGGACAGAATCTCAATAAAAGGCGGCAAAAATTGCTGCTTTTGCTTAACTAATTGCAGTATTTGTTTTTTTCTTGAGTAATTACTAAATTTAGTTGACAGCACTTCTCAGGATCTCAACGTGCAGTTTTTTTGGCTGCGAGCCTTGCTTAGTGGCTCCTTTAGCTTTTTGTCTGTACGGTGTAATCAAGAAAAGTGCTGCAATTACTCAAGTAACCTGAGTTTAAAACTCTTCCCAGTCAGAAGGGTATTTGAGTGTAACATTATATTCACGCTCAGGGGAAGGAGACTTGATGGAAGATTCCTCTTTGCTTACGGACAAGAAACGAGCAAAGAAAGGAAGTGCTTTACCTTGTTGATCGTTGGGATATGCCATATTTATTCCTCTGGTAATTTCGAGTGAATAGGTTTAATCACTCAGACAAAACTAACAACCCGTACTAACCCTTGAAAGCTTTGCTGTGCATGGCTTTCAGAATTGGGATTGTGCAAATAATTTGCCTTTGTTTGGGTGATGGAAAACATCATAAGCACTAATCTGGCAAATGTCAAGCACTTAAGAAAAATTTCTGCTAAATCCGACATTCAGCACATCTTCATATACTTTTATATATTTTTACATTCCCCAAGATGTTTTAACGAAAAACCTTGATTGTAGAAACTACTATTGAGAACATTTTCAATAATTGATTTTTTCTGAGAAAAAAATTGACAATTCTTCACCTTGATCAAAATCCATCATTGTAGTTATAATTCTTACTGGCAAGGGTTTGGAAGGAATATATTAGTAAAAATCATCAATTGAATGTTAAGAAGTGCGGAAAGTGGGATTTAATACTCCACACTTAAAACTCAAATCTGATAACTGATCACTGATAACTGATAGCTGTACAACTACTTAGTACAAACGCTTACGGGGGCGATAATTAGCCACGGATTCCACTAAACCCAAGGCGATAAAATTGGTTAATAAAGATGAACGTCCATAACTTAACCAAGGTAGAGGAATCCCTGTAATCGGGGCTAATCCCACGGTCATGCTAATATTAAGAATTGCCTGAAAAGCGATCATCGAGAGAACACCGATCGCTATTAAAGAACCGAAGTTTTCTTTAGCAGTATTAGCAATGACTAACAAACGCCAACAAACTAACCAGAAAGCTATTAAAACTAGAATACTGCCGACAAAACCGAATTCTTCCCCGACTACGGAGAAGATAAAATCGGTGTGTTGTTCGGGAATAAAATTTAATTGGGTTTGGGTGCCTTGGTGTAATCCCCGTCCCAATAATTCTCCGGATCCGATGGCAATGCGGGATTGAATTAATTGATAACCTCCCCCCAAAGGATTCTTTTCTGGGTGAAGAAATAGGGTTAAACGATCTTTTTGATATTCTTTTAATAAACCCCAAAAAACCTCGCCTAATTTACCCACTGCCAGATTAGTTGCCACCACGATGAAAGTAGATAAAAAACGGTAGGGAAGGGTAAACCAAGCAAGCACAGCGATGATAATTGCTAAAACAATCCAAGCAGGAAAAAGTAAATTAAACAGAAAAACCGATGCGAGGGGAGATAACAGGATAATCATCCAAGGTAGTTTCGCATTAGCCCAGTAAATCATGCCTAGGGTAATTGCACCAAAGACTAATCCTGTCCCCAAGTCCGGCTGCGCCATAATTAACACCCAGGGGATGGCAGTGACGGCAAAAACACGAGCGATCGCAAAAAGATTATCGGCGGGACGATGATGTAGGAGGGCTGCTAGGGTGATAATTAAACCTACCTTGGCAAATTCCGACGGTTGCACGTTAAAACTGCCGATATTAATCCAACTTTGCGCCCCATTCGCCGTCACCCCTAGGACAATTACCGCAATTAGGGAGAGATTGGTAAGAAGATAGGTTAACCAGTGCCATTTCAGCAGACTTTCGTAACGACAACGGGCCAGAAATAAAGCGATCGCCACTCCCACGGACCCGAATAACCAGTGTTGCCACCAGTCGAGAGCGGTGGTGTTTCTTTCGGCACTACGAATCATTAAACCACCGAAAACGGTTAAACCCGTCACCAAAACGAACAAAAGCCGATCCATTTGGGCTATATCCCGGAAAATGAAGCTAAACTGCTCACTAAAACCGCTTAGTTTCCTACTAATAAGGGACTGTCTTCTCACCATTTCTCTCCCCAAATTTACTAACTAACTAGGGTTTGCTGAATAAATCTAAAAACATTGTTCGATAAGACTTTTAGACCTTTTTGAAATCCAAAAGCACCGGACATTGGAGTGATCGGGGGGAAAATTTAGGGACTTTTTCCCTGAAAATGGGTAAAACCCTACACCCTACACCCTACACCCCACACCCTGCCCCCACCGAAAAACTTTTTGCCGCAAACCCTAACTATAGGCTGCCACGGATACTTTCGCCGCCACCTGACGAGCGATCGCTATCAGGGCTTTAGCTGAGGCCGATTCTGGTTGCCCCAAGACAACTGGTACACCAGTATCACCGCCTTCTCGTAGGGCTATCTCCAGAGGCACACATCCCAGTAAAGGAATGCCCAATTCTTGTGAGGTTTTTTCCCCACCACCGGACCCAAATAGATCATAGGAGCGATCGGGCTGATCGGGAGGGATAAAATAACTCATATTTTCCACGATACCCAAAACCCGCGCCCCTAGCTGTTGGAACATTTTTAAACCCCGGCGCGCATCAATTAAAGAAACCGTCTGGGGAGTGGTGACAATCACCGCACCCGCTAGGGGGACCGATTGAATTAAAGTTAATTGTGCATCCCCGGTACCGGGAGGCATATCGACGATTAAATAGTCTAAATCGCCCCAATTGACTTGATAGAGAAACTGACGGATAATGCCGTTTAACATCGGACCGCGCCAGATTACCGGTTGATCGGGGTTGATCAAAAAGCCCATGGAAACCATTTTGATGCCATGGTTGAAAGCGGGTTCCAATATCTCGCCATTTGCGCCCTGTACGGTCACTTGTGCGTCATTTAAGCCCAACATTGTCGGGGCGTTGGGGCCGTAGATGTCCGCGTCTAATAGCCCCACTTTTGCCCCTAAATGAGCCAAGGCGACGGCGATATTGACAGCCACGGTACTTTTTCCCACACCGCCCTTACCACTGGAAACGGCGATAATATTTTTAACCCCCTCCACGCCTTGGCGATCGGGTAAAGCTTTTTGTTGCGGGGTTTCGGCAGTTACTGCCACGGCGACACTTTCCACCCCGGGCAGCTGTTTAACGGCTTTTTGGCAGTCTTCCACGATAAATTCGCGCAAAGGACAGGCAGGAGTGGTCAAAACTAGGGTAAAGCTAACTTTTCCGCCATCGATCGCCACATTGCGGATCATGTTCAATTCCACTAGGCTTTTTTGCAGTTCCGGATCTTGAACGGGACGTAATACTTCTAAAATCGAGGCGGTATCAAGGGGCATGGTTTCAGTGTCTCTAGTCAAGTATTGTTCTTATGGTTATTTATCTTAACCTTGATATTTCTACTTATGGCCTAAGAGAGATGCTCCCGTATTTTCTTAAATGTATAGTGGGATCATCTGGGAGCAAGTCACTTTTGCGAGTGCATAAATTTGACACTCGTGGGACAAGTGACTGAACACCTAAGACAAGGTTGTTGACTTCAAACAAAGGGAAAAAAGATGTTAAAAATTACTGCGGATCTATATTCTGGACGAGCGAATCCAGAGTGGATTATCAGCGATGAACAGGAAATTCGCGCTACCCTGCGGGAAATCGCTAATAATGCTAGTGTCATCGCTAAATCGGCACCAGCCAACGCTGGTCTAGGATTACGGGGATTTTTAGTAGAACCCCTCAACGATGAGGTAGGCCGCAATTACAATCTGCCAGAGAGTATTTATCTAGCGGCTGGACAGTATGCTACCAGTTCTAAAGCCAATGCTATTGCCGAAAGACTGGTCGGTTTAATCAATAGTGCTGAAATAACCACCAGAATGACCCCTGAAGAAGAAGCTCTATCTTTAGATGAAGATCTACAGGGGTTTTTGCAGGAACAATTATATGTAGGTGAGCGCTTGACGCTCCTCGATACGGAAGGATTAGAATTATCCCCCGAAGCTGTGGAAATCCCCCTCGAAACCCCCAAGGCCGCCTGCCAATACGAATTGGGAGCTTATAATCCCAATTTCTGGAACAACAACGCAACTATCCTGCGGAACAATAACTGCTACAATTACGCCAGTAACAAACGCACCGATACCTTTGCCCAACCCGGACGCGGTTGTGGTAGTATGTATCGCTCGCTCACCTGTGCGGAAGTGACCCGAGCTTCCCTGTGTGATGGCTTACATGTACGTTATAATTGTTTCCCCGCCTCCGAAGCCCCTCGCTATCTGGTGGCCCTAGTTATAGCTCCAGGACGAGATTTCCACTGGTATCGACTGAATAAAGAGGGTTTCTGGAGTCATAAACCTGGTTCCACGCCGGTCAGAAATGTTGATAATAGTAACCGGGTGATTACAAATCCCCAAACCTGTAATCGCGGAATTTATACGCAATTTTGCGGCTATTTCTATACTTGTAAGAGCCAAAAAATTCGTTAAACGTTTCAACTCAGGTCAGTTAGATGGCTAAGATAGAACCTGAGGGAAGGAGGGGAAAGGTGGCAGCAATTGTGGTGATCGCCATACCCCTCTTTTGCCTGCTCGGCCTAATAGTTTACACTCAGACAGTGGAGGCGATCGTGCAAGTAGAACTCGATATATTTAGTGGTCGTCCCAATCCCCATTGGACTCTTAACGAGCGCGATAGTCAGGAACTACTCCAACAACTGCAGCGTTTGTCCCCTACCAAAGCTGGTGAACCTAGTGGCAATTTGGGTTATCGAGGGGTGATCCTCAGTAATCCCAGAGGTGCGATCGCTGGATTCGAGTGGATCGTTTGTTCGGATGGATTAGTGGTCGGATACAAGGGAGACTCATCCCAGAAGTTTATCGATGCCAATCGTAACTTGGAACGTTGGTTAGTACAAACTGGTGAGACAACTTTGGGGACGGATATACTGCGCTCCCTCCGTCAAGAGTTCGGTGCTGATTTCTAGGCATATTTTTAGCTTTTCAAGAGTTGGTTGCCAGTATTTCCGGTTTTATTTGACTGACCTTGAAAGGGCTGCCCCTATATCTCTAGATTACGGTAATAGGATCGCCGACTTTAATTGTACCTGTCTTTTCGGGGATGACATTTTCTCCGAACATAATTCCCCCCGGGAAACTGCGAAAAGTGCTTAAGGTTTTTAAAGGTTCTTGCTGGGGATTTCTCCTACCCGTTTCTTGATCGGTGGTGGTGATAATACAGCGACTACAGGGTTTAACTAGGGCATAATTTATCTCTCCAATTGTGATCTTTTGCCAACTACTTTCGCTAAAAGCTCGATCGCTACTAATAACAATATTAGGCCGAAAACGA
>NZ_JASJFG010000889.1:0-4879 GCF_030065375.1 Microcystis sp. M49636_WE2
GTTTGTTTATCCCCCACCGTTACCAGTCGAAAAGGTTCCTCGACGCTCAAACTTTCTGTGTGTTTTATATCAGTTACCGTCACCGGAAATCTTCCTACTAAAGGAATAATTCTGGCTAATTCGTCCTCATCCTGTAAACGATGAACGGGCAGCAAGGGAGCGCTACGGGCGGGAGTAACGGTAAAATCTTGTAGTAAGGACTCGATCGCCTGTCTGGCCGAGTCAGAATGGGCAAATTTCAAACCTTTAGCGATTAATTTCGCTCTTTCGGCTAAATCTCGCTTTTGTTTGCCCCGTTTCCAACACTGGTAAGCGATCGCATCTCCAGGATGACGGGTAAATTCACTGGGAATCTGGGATAAACGGGAAAAATCTTGGATAGCTTTGGCGATATCGTGTGCTTCAGCCACCTCAATCCTTTTTTCTGCCGCTAATTTCGCTGCCCCTAGTCTTTGTTCTTGGTTGAGAATCCGTAATTCGTATAGCACATCACTGCGCGGCCCGATGTAGTAACTTAACAAATCTTCATCTGCTCCCGATTTGATTAAACTCTCAAAAACTTGGGCAGCGACAATAATTAAATTTTGTTGGGCATTTTGAAACCCGGTTTGTTCAAAAATTAACTGGGAATCGTAGCCAGCTTTTTGCAGTTTTTGACATTTTTGCCCCCAATTCACCCAATTTCCTTCCTTATGAAGCAGCGAGCGCATTAATTCGGTCGCTTCCGTTTCGCTGATTCGATCATCTGTACTGCGAGGCTGTTCTGTCATAGACAACTTGATCAAGCTACAATAACTAAAATTTATCTAATCCCTCAAAAATCTTCAATAGCAATTAAGGTTAACAGGATAGACTAGATAGTAACAGGATAGCTGACAATCACCCCCTTCGTACCTGTTAGGGCAAGTTTATCTTCAATGTCTAGATTAAGAGTTAATGGAAGCATTCCCCCCTCGTCCACAACTAACCCCGGTCAAAGGACGATGAAAACCAAGCGTCACCCCAAAGATAGTGCCTTGGGTTTAGTCTCTACCCTCAGCTTTCCGGCGATCGTCGGGACGGCGGATATGATGCTAAAATCGGCAGAAGTTACCCTCGTGGGTTACGAAAAAATTGGCGGTGGTCACTGTACTGCGATCGTGCGTGGTAATATTGCCGATGTGCGTTTAGCAGTGGAAGAAGGGGCAAAAACCGCCGCACAGTTCGGACAATTGGTATCTAAATCGGTTATTCCCCGACCGATGCCCAATTTAGAGGTAATTTTCCCCATTGGTAGCCGTTTAGCCGAAATTGCCCAAAGTCAACGGGGTTTCAGCAAACTGAGCAATATGTCGATCGGTCTCTTGGAAACCCGCGGTTTTCCTGCTATGGTGGGGGCAGCTGATGCCATGTTAAAATCGGCCGATGTGCAGTTAGCTTCCTACGAAACAATTGGGGATGGTTTGTGTACGGCCATTATCCGGGGTTCGGTCGCTAATGTGGCCGTGGCCATTGATGCGGGAATGCGGGAAGCAGAGAAAATCGGTGAACTGCACGCGGTGATGATTATTCCCCGTTTATTGGAAGATTTAGAACATACTCTACCGGTGGCCAGCTACTGGTTAGAAACCCCCGAACCTTTACCGATGTTGTTACCCAATACTGTCCGGGAAAAACAACGGGAATTGGTCGCTTTACCAGAATTGGAAAAAACCAAAATACCAATTCGTCGCCAAGAAATGCAGGAAAAAGTGTTAGAAGAAGTGATTCCCGTGGAAGTTATCACCGATGAGGACAATTATTAATTTTTATTTTCAGCTTTGCTCCTGTGCTGCTAAAAGTACAGGAGCAAAAGGTTGAATTAGGGTTTGCGGGAAAAAGTTTGTTGGTGGGTGTGGGGTGGATACTTGTATCGGGTATGAATGATAATTTCACGGTAAAAAATCTTTACAGAAGACCCCGACAATTAAACCAATCGAATAATGATAAATTTTTGTCAAGGGGTGCGGTCAGATCGAATAATCGTCGCTAGAATTGGCCTAATTGTCAGAAATTTAGTCAGCCATTTTCTAGTAATGAGGAGGAGGTGAATGGACGGTTGCCCATTGGTGTGGATCATTATGGGTGTTGCTGGATCAGGAAAGACGGTTGTTGGTCGGCTCTTATCTGAGCGGCTAGAAAGTGATTTTCTTGAGGGCGATCGCAGACATCCCTTATCGAACATCATCAAGATGCTTTCACAGAAGTCTCTACAAGACGAAGACCGTCGTCAGTGGCTTCTAGAAATAGAGGATGATATTCGACGGGCAATAACTCAAAACAGAGAAGCTGTAATAACCTGTTCTGCTCTGAAAGCTTCCTACAGGAGACAACTGACATCTTTAGGACAAGTTCAGTTAGTTTGGCTAAATGTACCTGAACCAGAGCTAGAGCTAAGACTAGCCAACAGGTTAAATCACTATATGAAACTTGAGATGCTTCATAGTCAAATAGCTTCTTTTGAACCCATCAGTCCAGAGGAAAATGTAATTGCTGTAAACGGACTTTTGATGCCAGATGAAATTGTGAACGAACTGCTAGAAAAGGCGATGCAAATATTTCCAAACATGAAAAAACCTTGGTGGCAGAGATGCGCCGAGTAAAGATTTCTGCCAATGATGGTTATACCAAAAGTGATGGGTTGTAAAAGATGTCAGAAATGCATTCCTACGGTGTTAACAACCAAGCCTTTCGGCTAAAAGTTATGGGCTGGATCGCCTTATTTTCTTTGATTGTATCTCTACAATTACAACCGTTAATTGATTTGGTTAGGACAAACATCTCTAATGCCTTTCCTTTACCACGAGATGTATCCCCCATTTCTTTCTTTACAATTATATTTACCCTTTCTTTTATAGCTTATGATCGATGGTTATGGAAGCTAAACCCATTTGACAAAATACCTAGTTTGTCTGGCACCTGGATCGGGATGGGAAACAATCCTCACTTTGAACTGCTTCGTCTAGAACTAATGCAGATTGATCAGACTTGGACTAGCATATCCATATCAGTGGAAGTTTATCAAGAAAATGAGTCTGGTCCAGAAAATTGGCTGGATACAGTCCATCTGGGTACAGAACATTCTACGAATGCCCGTATTACTGAGTGTTTACGTAAATATTGTGACTTTAACTTTCAATACATACATGATGGTGAAGCAGGAGGGCAAGATTCATTTGGTGGAACATTTTTTCTCAAATATAAATATAAGAAGATGAAAAATAGGAAAGTGGAGATTCATGAGCTAAGTGGTAAATATTCAAATACAAAGACAGGCAAAAATACAAAGACAGGCAAAAATACAAAGACAGGCGAAAAGTTTGAAGGAGTAGTCGGTCGAATTGCTTTTCGTAGAGTTTCCTTTGAAATTTTGGAGCTTGAAGATGCATTAGAAAAGGGGAAGGACTATTTAAATGAGCTTACAAAAGAAATATCTTCTCGTATTAGCGATGACCCCGATATTTAGTGCGATCGCCATTGCCGTAGGGTGCGGTCCCTAATGCAAGTCCTCCTACTCCACTAATAGATTTTTGGGGAACGCACCATGCACATTGATTCAAGCTGTGGGTTAAAGTGCGATGTGGGCTAATCTGGCTAACAGGCTTTTGGGCGTGATATGGGGAAAAGTTCGGGCGATTGCGCCTAAATAGAGTGATATGCCGAAAGTTGACCCATATCGTTAGTCTGGAGAGTGTTATACAGAAAGCTTCCGTATAATCCCTAGTTAGACAGTCACTATGATTCGGTCGCCTAGAGAGGGGCTGTGGATTGGTTTCGCAGCCCCAACCTCCCATGGCTCCCTGCCCACCCCATTGACTTGAGACCCATACTTTTGCAAGGGTTCTCAGAGATGTGTCCCTCAGTCAGATCCGGGGGACGCCAGCCCAGAAATTAGGTGCTAAGCTTATCTTTGAAAATCAAGTAGAAATTACTGGAGGATGCAATCATGCCGACACTTCGAATTCTGTATATAGAATGTATAACAACAGGTACAGGTCTTTTCTGGAAAGAGAATGATAAAGCGTTCTCGAAACTTCTAGGTAACATCTTGGACGCTCAGAATAGGTTGCTAGGAACGGCTGGAGCGATAACAGGGTTGACGCCTTTGAAGGTGCTGAAAGATGCAATAAACGTGGCGGGAGACGTATGGAAGGAGGTGACCGATCTGATTGAAAGCCTCGGTCTTGACGGCTCAGATGATTTCTATATAAGTCTTTCTGACCAGGAGAGACAGCAGAAGGTATGGCCTTTACAAGAAGACTATTTTGAATTGGGTAATGAAAGACCTCGAATCACTCTTGATCTAACAATTCCATACGATAGGACGATAACAGTCTATTTTTGGGAAAGAGATACTGGAAGTGACGATGATATTCTTGGTAGCCTCTCTGTGATTAGCCATGAGCTTGCAGGGAGAGGGGGTGAACCTGACACTGCTACAGGTATATTTGTGGGAAGCAAACAAGAAAATTCCTTGTATTACATCGTATTTTCGGGCGGTGTCGCCTTAAACAGCGATGGAAAACCGTCCCCATTAGGAACATCCGCTGCTGCTCTTTCTAAGATTGGCAGCTCTTCATCAGATATTCAAGTAGATCTGGCAGATTTATTATCGGTAACTGCCATCAGCGGAGTGCCCGGTGGGGTGACATTGTTTGCGATCAAGGGTGATCGAAAGGTGTGGAGCCAGTATTATGATCCCCGCGTTGAGAATCCAGCGTGGTCAGGATGGTTTGAGTTAGGGGGTGGCGTTTCCCCAGAAACCACAAACGTGTCTGCCGTTAGCTCATTACCCGGCGCAGCCAGTCTCTTCGTTGTCGGTTTAGATGGCCGAATTTGGAGCAAGTTCTATGATCCCAGA
>NZ_JASJFG010000084.1:0-1380 GCF_030065375.1 Microcystis sp. M49636_WE2
AATCAATTAAAATCATGGCTACTGAGAATAGACCAGTATCCTGTTATCTCCCAAAAGATATAGAAGACAGCCTTACTAAGTATTGCACTCAAAACAATATCACTCGAAAAGATAAGGCCGGGAACATTCAACCGGCAATGGGAACCGCCATAGTAGAGATTCTCGAAACCTTTTTCGGAGATAGCCCTAGCAAGTTGCCCAACTTCGAGGAAAAGATCGACGCGGCGATCGAAGCCAAAATGAACGCGGCGATCGCATCGCTTCGGACTGAATTAGCTCCCCTATATGCGATCGCCCAGAGAGAAGATTAGAGCGGTCTCGCGTAGCGAGCGCTTTGCGTTCACCTAATGCACGCCCGTCAGTCATATTTGAAACAGATTAGCTAGGAGATTACCTCATGACAGCAGTTACCGAAAATGATCTAAAAAGGCTAGAAGATTTAATCGTTAGTAGTATGAGGGTGATCGAGTCCCGATTAACTAGCCTAGAAAATGGACAATCAGAAATCAAGTCAGATATAAAGTCCCTGAATGGAAAGACAGAAAATATCGACAAGCGACTCACCTCGATCGAAGCCCGTCTAGAAGCATGGAAACCCTCGATCGACAAAACGGCCGATCTTGCCGAAAAAGTAGGAGAACTGAAAAACTGGAAGCAGATCGGGGTAGTGGTAATCACCGCTTTTATCAGTTCGATCCTTAGCGGCATTACCGGCGGGGTGATCGGTTGGCTGATCCGTTCAGCGAAATTCAACCCCTAACACCTAAAACCTAACACCTAACCCTTTTATCCATGCCCTCGACTTTCTCAGCCAGCTTGGCTTGTCCTATCTCTAGCTTGGTTAGCCGGTCATCTATTTTGTCAAACCCCTCATCTACCTTGTCAAATCTCTCATCTATCCTTTTTTCAAGAGAATCGATTTTTTGGCTAACTTCCTTAATGCTGTCTTTGATTTCCCGGAGAACAGCTTCTAGGGAATACTGTATAAATTATAGACTTTAATCTATTGTCCTGTATATAAAAAAACTGTTTAATCAGGTCACTGTTTATAAGAATCCTTTAAATATTATGTATCACGACTACACATCTAATTTTCTGCTTATCAATTGGTTTAACACAAAGCCTAAAAGTGGCAGGCTTTAAACCCAATTTTTCGATAAATCTCTGGCTTTTTATCCACCAGCCCTTAACACTTGTTCAGCCGTTAATTTCAGCCCCGGGAAAATGGTGGAAGTTATAGTCTGATTGCCTCGAAACTGCTGAATTTCATATTCTCCATCCACTAGCGTACAGATGGATAGAGTGGGCTGTTTGGGCTTACCAATATGTCGAGTCCCGCCCAATCCCGCATAATCGGCAATCCAATATTCAGGAATGCCT
>NZ_JASJFG010000991.1:0-5738 GCF_030065375.1 Microcystis sp. M49636_WE2
ATTGCGGGCCGAGAGAATCAGTATTAAAGACTGTTTTTGTTGATAAAGCCAACGGCAGAGTTCGATTCCATCCCCGTCCGGCAAGTCGGAATCGATAATTGCTAAGGTTGGTTGACGATGAAGGAAAGCTTGACGCGCACTTTGCAGGGTTGCCGATTGATTGACCAAATAACCGGCCTGTTGCAGATGCCAAGCTAATAGCGATCGCAAGTGCGGGTTGCCCTCAACAATAGAAATATAGATCGATACCACCTGAGTTTCTGCCCCATTACTGCACAGATTGACACATTGTCAGGGTATCAGAATTAATGTCAAGATGTTGTAACAATCGTAACATTCGTTAGCTGTCAGCTTTTTTCTCCCTGCTCCCATCTCCCCATCTCCCCATCTCCCTCATAAGTACCTAAGCAAAATTAATTACACATATCTAACCACCTCTTGCCTATTGCCTATCTTCACTAGGAAATTAATTTTGCACGACTACTTAATTTATAATTCATAATTTATAATTCATAATTTATAATTCATAATTTATAATCCCATCACCCCACTCCCGACTTTATAGTTCATAATTTAGGTTCTTCGTTACTTGGTATGGTTTGATCGGGGGGCATAAATCGACCAAATCCTTATCTGGCAAGAGACTTAATTGATTAGTTAGTTCTAGATCGAAAACAATTGACATAAATCTCCGAATGTCTTTCTATATAAGGTTTTCATCCCTTGTAACCCCATCCATCGCATAACACAAACCGAAGAACCATAAATTATAAACTATAATTTATAATTTATAATTTATAATTCATAATTTGTAATTCATACTTCCTCGAAAATGTCTTGACTATCGAACCCCATTCAAGGTATTCTCTGGAATAAGATCAGAGTGTGGTGGAATCCAGATTTGAATTGGCGTACAAACTCGGACAGTAATGCGCCAATTCAGATTTGAATGGCTCTCTTGGAGTTATGGTGATAAGCAAATCTTATCGAAGAAAGGGCGTATGCTATACGCCCCTACCAATCACATTACTCGCGGCGGTAGGGGCGCAATGCTTGCGCCCCTAATGTGACATGGTGAACATTTTTCACCCAATGTCCAAGAGAGCCATTTTAATTGGCCTACTCTTTTGGGGACTTACCCAAAAGCTGACAAATATTGTCTGTCTGATAATATCTTATTGATTGTTCTCTCAGCCATCTAACCACTAAAAAACGACCGGAACACCATGATAGATAACTTTGCCGCCAACGACCTCTATAACTGTATAGATAGTCTAGATTCCTCAGATTTTCAGAAATTCCTAGCGGGGAATAAGTCATCAATTCTTCCCACCATAGCCACTAAGTGCATAAGATTAGATCGCAGCCCCAGTATATATTCAGTCAAAGTTTTCACCTGACTTATATACTATACGACGGTAAAGGGAGGGCGCAGATCGAAATAACCCCCAACTCCCCAGAAATAAGTATCGACAGTTAGTAACCGACCCCTGACCCCACATCTGAAGCACTCAAGGAGAAAAAGTATGTTTGACCAAAATTTCAACCTATCAGACAGCAATGTTTTAGATAATATCTTCCAGTTACCAACCCTTGTGGTGGAATCAGGTTTAGGACGCTCCGACTTGATTACCCCTGTTGTCCCCAAAAGTCTCCAGGGCATGGATTCTGACTTTGTCAGCAATTCTGTGGAAGAATACCAGCTAGGACAAGAAAATCGCTGGCCATCATCCCAATCCCTTTCCTCTTGGCCTAACGGCGATGATTTTTTAACGGGTCAAAGTAATTTTGTGAGTTTTTCCAGTTCTGTTGACCTAGCCAGTAATACCCTCGCCACTGCCAGAGCGATTGCAGTCGGTTCCAGCACCAACAGTTACACCGATTCGGTAGGAAGCACCGATACCAACAATTACTATTGTTTTTCCCTCGCTAATTCTGGTAACTTTAATCTTGGTCTAACTGGAATGACCGCCGACGCGGACGTGCAACTGTTAAATAGTAGCGGTTCTGTCATTGCCAGTTCGCTTCGGGGTGGTAGCAACCCTGAGAGGATTACCCGTCAGTTGAGTGCAGGCACCTACTACATTCGTGTCTATTGCTATACTGGCAATACCAACTATAATCTCGCTGTTTCGGCCGCTCCTTTAGCTCCTGTTGACCTAGCTGGCAATACCCTCGCCACTGCCAGAGCGATTACAGTCGGTTCCAGCACCACCAGTTATACCGATTGGGTAGGAAGCACCGATACCAACGATTACTATCGTTTCACCCTCGCTAATTCTGGTAACTTTAATCTTGGTCTAACTGGAATGACCGCCGGCGCGGACGTGCAACTGTTAAATAGTAGCGGTTCTGTTATTGCCTCCTCTACTAACGGTGGTACGGCTTCTGAGAGCATTACCAGTCAGTTGAGTGCAGGCACCTACTACATTCGTGTCTATCCCTATACTGGCGATACCAACTATAATCTCGCTGTTTCGGCCGCTCCTTTAGCTCCTGTTGACCTAGCTGGCAATACCCTCGCCACTGCCAGAGCGATTACAGTCGGTTCCAGCACCACCAGTTACACCGATTGGGTAGGAAGCACCGATACCAACGATTACTATTGTTTCACCCTCGCTAATTCTGGTAACTTTAATCTTGGTCTAACTGGAATGACCGCCGACGCGGACGTGCAACTGTTAAATAGTAGCGGTTCTGTCATTGCCAGTTCGGTTCGGGCTGGTACGGCTTCTGAGAGCATTACCAGTCAGTTGAGTGCAGGCACCTACTACATTCGTGTCTATCCCTATACTGGCGATACCAACTATAATCTCGCTGTTTCGGCGACCACAGCCACAGTCACACCAGGATATAGTGCCATTTCAGGATACGGTTTAGTTAATGCCGCGAAAGCCGTCGCTGGAGCCTTGAATCAAACTCCTTTTGCCGATGTTCCCACTTTTGGTGGTGCTAATGACTGGGGGGTTAACTTAGTTAATGCTCCCGAGGCTTGGGCAAGCGGTTATACAGGACAGGGAATCGTCGTTGCTGTACTAGATACAGGAGTTGACCGCAATCATGCCGACTTAGCGGGCAATATTTGGACGAATGCGGGCGAAATTGCCAATGATGGCCTTGATAACGATGGCAACGGTTACGTTGATGACGTTTATGGCTGGAACTTTGCCAATGGCAATAATAACACTTTAGATGGCAACCGCCATGGTACTCATGTGGCGGGAACCATTGCTGCTGCTAATAATGGTTTCGGGGCCACTGGTGTGGCCTACAATTCCAGAATTATGCCGGTGAAAGTTTTGAGCGATTCCGGTAGTGGCAGCTATAGTGGCGTTGCCCAGGGAATTCGCTACGCTGTGGACAACGGTGCCGATGTGATTAATATGAGTTTGGGGGGTGGTAGCACTGACAGTGCAGTTCAATCGGCCCTCCAGTATGCCAGCAGTCGTGGTGTTATCGTGGTTATGGCCGCCGGTAATGCGGGGGCAGCTCAACCCGGTTATCCCGCTTCCAATGCCACCTCTTGGGGTCTTGCCGTAGGTGCCGTTAATAGTTCTAACCAGATGGCTTCCTTCTCCAATCGTGCTGGCTCCAATTCTTCGATGCGGTATGTCACCGCTCCAGGCGTACAAGTGTATTCTACTCTCCCTAATGGTGGCTATGGTTTCTTGAGTGGAACCTCCATGGCAGCACCCCATGTGGCCGGAGTGGTGGCCCTAATGTTGAGTGCCAATCCGAATCTGACCGATGCTCAAGTACGTCAAATTATTACGGACACAGCTGGTAATGTCGCCTAAAACTTGGCTGTTTTTCGGCCTCAGATTTCTTATCTTCAGGCATCAGCGAAAAGCTGATGCCTGATTCCTGTATCTCATTATCTAAATCACTCGTTAAGATTGCAGGGGAGTGCCGGAGCTGCGGAGCAGTGAGAGGCAGTTCGAGCATTTGTACTAAAATTTCCAATACTCGGCGATTCCCGCCCATGGTTAATTAAGAAAAATAAACTGTAGCCAAATATACTTTTTTTCCATGTTCTAATGGGGATAGATAGGGGGAAAAAAATCATGTCGAAATCACTCTTTACCGATGCCAGCAGTCGCCTAGAACGGGCCCTTAAGTATGTCTCCATTTCCGATGATGCGATCGAGCGGTTAAAATATCCCAAAGCTAGTCTCAGCGTCTCCATACCCGTCCGTATGGACAACGGCACTTTAAGAATCTTCCAAGGCTACCGCGTCCGCTACGATGACACCCGCGGCCCTGGCAAAGGAGGGGTGCGCTATCATCCCAACGTCAGCATTGATGAGGTGCAGTCCCTGGCCTTTTGGATGACCTTTAAATGCGCCCTGCTGGATTTGCCCTTTGGTGGGGCTAAGGGCGGCATTACCCTCAATCCGAAAGAATTGTCAAAAGCCGAGTTAGAACGCCTTAGCCGGGGCTATATCGAGGGTATAGCCGACTTTATTGGTCCCGATGTGGATATTCTTGCCCCCGATGTCTATACCAACGAGATGATCATGGGTTGGATGATGGACCAGTACAGCATCATTCAGCGTAAAATTAGTCCGGCGGTGGTGACGGGGAAACCTTTAACCATGGGAGGCAGTCGTGGTCGCGATACGGCGACGGGAACGGGTGCTTTTCATGTTATTCATTCTCTTTTGCCGAAATTAGACAAAAAACCCGCTAATACTACCGTAGCCGTCCAAGGATTCGGTAACGCTGGGGCCGTAGTAGCGGATCTCCTCGCCAAAGCCGGTTATCAAGTGGTGGCGGTAAGTGATTCCCAGGGCGGCATTTATCGGGAAAAAGGCCTAGATATTGCCAGCATTCGTGAGTATAAACAGGAACATCGCGGAATTACTGCTATTTACTGTGAGGGTACTGTGTGTAATATCGTAGAACACGAGGCGATTAGTAATGAAGAATTATTAGCCCTAGATGTAGATATTTTGATTCCAGCCGCCCTAGAAAACCAAATTACCGCCGAAAATGCCGATCGCGTGCGGGCAAAATATATCTTTGAAGTGGCCAATGGTCCGACTACCTCAGAAGCCGATCGCATTTTAGACTCAAAAGGGATTCTCGTTTTCCCCGATATTCTGGTTAACGCGGGTGGGGTAACGGTGAGTTATTTTGAATGGGTGCAAAATCGCAGCGGTCTTTATTGGCAATTAAACGAGATAAATGAGCGCTTAAAAGAAAGAATGGTGACAGAAGCGGAAAAAGTCTGGTCTTTCGCCCAGGAGTTCGATATATCTCTGCGTAACGCCGCCTACGCCCAGGCGATTGCTCGTCTCGGAGAAGCCCTAGATGCCAAGGGAACCCGCGACTATTATCAAAATAAGACGGGAGCATAAAAGCTATTGTCTTTTTCAGGGCGTTAAGTGGGTTTGGCTCTAGGTTTTAAAAATCCCAGAGAAGCAGATTCCTAGCCAAAAATTAAGATTCTGGTCGGCTAAAAAGATCCTAGGCAACCCGATAAATCGACGTTGCCTAGCAGCCGCTTAGAATCCCTAGTCATTTACGCGGGGGAATGGTGTGCAGCAAGAGCAAGAACCTATCCGACTGATAGGATCAGAATATCCATCTGCTAAATAGGGCTTGCTGAATAAATCTAAAAACCTTGTTGGATAAGGCTTTTAGACTTTTTTGACCTCAAAAAGTGCCGACCATTGGAGGGATCGGGGGTAAAATTCAGGTACTTTTTCCCTGAAAATTAGGTAACTGACTACCTC
>NZ_JASJFG010000109.1:0-5678 GCF_030065375.1 Microcystis sp. M49636_WE2
GGAAAAAATTGGGGTCGTAGCTCAGTTGGATAGAGCGAGTGCCTCCTAAGCACTAGGCCGCCGGTTCGATCCCGGCCGATCCCGCCTTTTTCAGTGATCGGTAAACAGTAAACAGTGAAAAGATGCTGGGAAACTGCTATTTATAGCGCTTTTCACGTTACTGAGGTATCGACAAGTTTTGCCAACAAAGGGCTTAAGCCCCTTGCCCATGCCTCATTCTGATAAAAACTGCTATAGCATCAACCCCATTATCGAAATATTTACGGGCTTAATTAAGCCCGTAGGCACGGCTACGGGCAACTTCTAGAGGTTAGGCTTGATCGCTTCTGTTCTTGTTAATCTGTCGGATGATTTCAATCATTTGAGCGTGTCGATCATCCATTCTCTCTAGATGCCGGTAAAAATCGGCTTGAGTCTCATAAAAATCTGATTGTGCGCTTGCTATTCGAGCTAGGTAATCGTAAAGCCCTTTTTTCTCCTGTTTCCGTTCCTCGCGGTCACTAGCGACGGCATCAGCTAGGGCTTGAATAGCGCGAGCGTTCGATTCCACTATTCTCTCGATCCGCTCTAATCTGTCTTCTGACATTTTGGTAAACTCCTAATAGACTAATTCTTGTCCCCCACCGATGCCCGTCGGATGGGGGAATAACTTTAATTATGGGCTTTTCGATGCCAACGCTGATCCGATTTCCTAAATTCCCACTGTAATGCGATCTCATCAGGAGTCTTAATCTTTCCTGACTATTACCAAGTCAGGGAGACAAAATCAAGGGTTTTCCCGTTACAGGAAAACCCACATATAGCACTTTTCACGTTACTGAGGTATCGACAAGTTTTGCCAACAAAGGGCTTAAGCCCCTTGCCCATACCTCATTCTGATGAAAACTGCTATAATACTGCTCACTTAAAACTCAAAACTTAAAACTGATCACTGATAACTGATAACTGATAACTGATAACTGATCACTGATATTTATCTTCTCATTCTGCCCTTAATTTGATACCAAAGCCTTCTTAAACGTAGATCGAGAGAAAAACCCCGACGGGTGGGAATAACAATCGTGCCACCGATGCGATCGTGGAAAGCTCGGTTCAATTGTTCATCGCCGATCGCCATACCACAATCGGCGAAAAGGGGCGAAGATAATAAAATCAAACTTAAAGGATTGCCAAAAAAAGTATTTAACCCTACCATCATTAAAGCTGCCCCGCCACCAGCGATCGCCTCTCGTTTGCTTAACTCCAAAATTCCGGGTAAACGCTGAAGTCGCAGATCGATGACCTTCATATCCAAGGCCCAACGTCCTAAACTCTGACCCTGATTCTGCGCTACCAATAACACCCGCAAACACCACCAGATCAGCAGAAAAAGGAAGAATTGCAGTACAGGCGCACTATTAGCAAAGGAGCTTAAAAACCAGATCGAGGCAAAGTCGATCAGGAAAGCATAGGCCCGACGATCTAAGGGAATTTTCGGAAATTTTTGCGGTAGATTATCTTCAGGCGGGATGGGGTAAACCATAAACTAAATTCTCGGAAAAATCCTGCTGTTTATCTTCTACTCTAATCGGGAAATTGGCAATTCTAGAGTGAGTGGAACGAACCACAGAGACACAAAGGACACAAAGATTGATCGCTATTATATAAGTTAAACTTATCACACAAAGAATAAGAGAGCCAGAGATCTAGGCTACCATTGAGCAAAGGTAGCCCAGAATACAGGGATAATCATGGAGCAAGATTCATTACTAACGGAGGTTATTCTAACCCATCCACGGCAAAGTTTGGGAGAGATCCAATTGGATTGGATGCCACAACCGGGTAATTATTTGGCCTTAAAAGGACAAACCTATGCGGTTTTGGAACGTCACCACCAGTATCAATACAAGATTGGTGGCTATTGTTTACGCAAAATTTCCCTTTATGTACAAACTGCTCCCACTCCTAACGAAAAAAGTTTGATTGAAGGACGTTGGGTGATGGGGGATGCTAGTTGTCGTTTTAACGCCAGATCCGAACTGTTACGCTGTGCGATTAACCCCTCTGGTCCCTGTCAAGATTGTCGTTTTTACGAAACTATTAACCCTTAAAAGAGCCTTTTTCGGCAACAATCTGACTATGTATTGACAAATCGCCTATGAATCATCCTTATTCTTGGATCGAGGATAGCTTAAAAACCCTCCATCGGGCCAATTGGTATCGAAGGGTTAAAACCATTCAAGGCCAGGGCGGAGCCGTTATAGAATTAGAGGGTCGATCGCTGATTAATTTTGCCAGTAATGATTATCTGGGATTAGCAGCCGATGAAAGAATGATCGCGGCAGCCATAGCAGCCACACAACGCTATGGAACTGGAAGCACCGGTTCGCGTCTATTAAGTGGACACCGAGATCTTCATCGAGACTTAGAATTAGCGATCGCATCTTTTAAAAATAGCGAAGACGCGATCGTTTTTAGTTCGGGATATTTAGCCAATTTGGGGACAATTACCTGTTTAGTCGGGCAGAAAGACCTGATTTTAGGCGATCAGTACAATCACTCTAGCCTGAAAAATGGAGCCAAGTTAAGCGGTGCCACGGTGAAAGAATACCGGCACAATAGTCTCGAAGATTTAGAAAATCAGTTATTAGCCCACCGCCATCACTATCGTCATTGTTTACTGCTCACCGATACAGTGTTTAGTATGGATGGGGATATCTGTCCCCTAGCGGGAATTCTCGCTCTAGCCGAGATTTATAATTGTATGGTTTTGGTGGATGAGGCCCACGCTACCGGGGTTATGGGGGAAAATGGCACAGGTTGCGTGGAATATTGTGGTTGTCAGGGACGGGAATTAATTCAGATGGGAACCCTGAGTAAAGCTTTGGGCAGTTTAGGGGGATATGTGACCGGAAACGCCAAAATTATCGATTTTATCCGCAATCGCGCCGCTACTTGGATTTATACTACCGGTTTATCCCCCGCCGACACCGCCGCCGCTAGAATGGCTCTAGAGATTATTCATCTGGAACCGGAACGTCGCCAACGCCTACACCAAAATATTAATTTTGTCAAGAGTAACTTAAATAATTTTAATATATTGCCTTCGGAAGCGGCGATTTTATGTTTACCGGTAGCCAATCCGGGTCAAGCCCTAGAATTATCGCAAAAACTGCTAGAAAAAGGCATTTTTGCCCCCGCAATTCGTCCTCCTACCGTTCCCACCAGTCGTCTGCGGTTTACTGCCATGGCCACCCATAGCCGCGCCCATCTAGAGGTTCTTGTCCAGTCTATTGGCGAATCTTTGCCCTCATAGGGAAAAAGTTTTTGGTGGGAGCAGGGTATGGGAACGGTTAAGTTGAGCGGCGGCAGGTTTAGGGACTCTTGAAAGGATTGACAATTTTCAGCCCATCAATGTCTGAATACCCAAATGGCTCAAGTTTGCGGCTTGCCGCTAAATATTCGCAGGCAACCTGCCAAATTAAAACTCCCTCTGTCAGATTAGCTACTAGAGAAGCTGCGATTGTCTGCTTACCGGGATCACGCGAATCATTGACGTAAATTAAAACATTTGTGTCAACGGCGTTCATGCAACATATCTCTCGTAAACTGGGGAGCATCAGAGGGAATGGGGTTTTGTTGCATTCGCTCAACAAGCAGCCTTAAAAAATTCTGCCTAGCCGCAATATCGGTAATCTTTGGGGGAATAATTTGAGGTGATTTGACAAAAAGCTCCACCTCAGTGCCTTCAGGTAAATCGTAAGCTGTTTGAAGGATGAACGTACCACTATGATAAATCGCTTTCAAGGCTTGGAGCATGGGGAAATCTCTATCACAAGAATTAGGGGTGATTTAGTTAGCTGCTTACAGTCTAGCCTACAGGATTGCCCCTCTATTTTAACCAACGCTAACATTCCTCAACTGGGCCCACCAGAGCGGCATCGCACTTTAACCCACAGCTTCAATCAATGTGCATGGTGCGTTCCGCAAAAATCGATCGGTGGAGCAGTAGGAGTCACATTAGGGAACGTACCCTACGGCTTTCAGTGCCTGAAGACGATCGCACTCTCGGTCGGGTGCAGTGATTTGTTATACTGTCGCTTGATCGGGAGCTTAATAACTTTACGTCCACTGGCAATTTGCTTTTCTCTAAGATCGTCAAATATTGCCTTGAGATCATAATTAAAAGATTTTGCGTATTCTTCTCTATATTTATGAATTTCTTCGACAATTTCATCTTTATACATAGTTATTCTCCTCGAAGCTTAAATCCTATGAACTCGTAAGGGGTACAAACAAATGGCAGCCTGTATCCAAGCTCAAGACTAATTTGAGATAGCTTTCTTTGAATTTGAGCGTTTGCCATGTGCTTACAATTCCATGTTAGTAGATAGTCTAAGCCATAAACGGTTGCTAGTGCCATGTGTAAGGCATCATTAGACGCTTTGGGGGGTAGGTTGCTTTGTTGTAGGAATTCTTGTGCTAGAGCGATCGCTTCTTCGGTTAGATCGAGAAAAATCAAGGACTGTAACAAGTTCTGTCTTTGAGTAGCAATTTTTGAATCTCCTCTCGATGCTTCATCTTCAACAATTTCCGAAACATACAGAACCAATGAACTACTATACTCATCCCACCAGTCTTGTGTAATCTTAATGTTAGCGGCAAGAATCAGGTTTTCTGTTGGTCTTGCGGTTAGATGACCCAAAATACTGGTTTCAATATAGACGGTTTCGCTCACGGCAATCTAGAAAATCTATCCCACGTCTATCCTACTGCATTTAATCTTGGTTTTGAGGGAGTTGGGTAACAACCGTCAACCCAAGCTACAAGATCAGCATCGCACTTAAACCCACAGTTTCAATCAATGTGCATGGTGCGTTCCCCAAAAATCGATCGCTGGAGCAGTAAGAGCCACATCAGGGAACGCAGCTTACAAGATCGGCGTGCTGCTACGCAGTGCCTTCGGCATCGCACTACAAATCATCAATCGTTACCAACCCACCTTCCGTAAACTGAATCACAAGTTCATGGCTATCTAATAAAGCAGTTCCAACCAGGGGTCGCCGCCCTGTGGCAAATACACGAGTTTCTCGCTCCTCACCATTCCAGATAATAATTGCTTTGTGAAGAGGCAGCATTACTTGGCTGTTGTCTGCTAAATTCGCACGCATATCGTACCTGAAAGGAAGATTCAGTAATGCTACTGCTTCGGGTGGTAAACAAAGCTCATCTGTAAATCCTGTATCTACTACAAACTCAATCGGAAAGTCAGCGCGATTTGGAATCCGAAATGGGATAGTGATGATCGGGTGTCCATTAGCCACAATACCTGAAATCACTTAACTACACGCTCCATAACACCCCCACCAAAAGCGGCAGCAACGTTGTAGCCAATTTTGATCCCAAAGAGCCGAGCATGGGGGTGTTTCTCGCTCAATAAGTCAGCAGCGTGTAAGCCATTTTCATCAACTTTGTAGTCACCTGTTTCAATGTCAATGATAACCATCTTGCCAATGTTTTCTTCAACTTCCACCTCTTGGCGGATTCTGCTTTCGTACAGTTTCTCTGCACGTTGAGCAACTTCTTCACGGCTTAAAAGGATTGCTTGCATATACTAACTCCTGATTACGATTTGACTTCTGGAGACCCCTCTATAATATCTCACAGGTCTGTAGGATGAGCTAATGCCCATCCTACTA
>NZ_JASJFG010000575.1:0-1384 GCF_030065375.1 Microcystis sp. M49636_WE2
ATTGGCTGAGTTGTAGAGATTTTTAGACTGCCAAGATAAATTATCTATCTCAGCCCAGAATCGATGTCCTTTCTTGATAATGTGTCTTTCTGCTACTAACATATTATCCGTTGTCTTTTAACTCAGCGTCGGGTTTTGAAGAGTTGTCATCCGTTGTGATAATTGTACCAGAAGGCAATTGATAGCCTGTTAAATTCCCTTGTTTCCACCACCTCCAAGCCGTTCGATAACTTATTCCTGTTTTTTTTGCCTAGTCCGATAGTTTTGTCTGTACATATTACCATGCCTGACTATATCTGACTATATTTGTATTTAAACTTTACAATACTTGATCTTGAGGAGAAACGCTGTAACTATTGACTTGCTGAATTAACACCCGTCCCCAAAATGACTTGTACTTTGCTAGTACAATTATAGTAAAAAGTGAAATAAGAAAGATTAAAACCAATAACTATGTCTCAACCGATTACCATCGAAGATATCTATAAACTTTTCGAGAAAACTAACGAAAAGTTTGAACAATCACGCCAAGAATACGATCGCCGGGCTGCTGAAGCTAAGGCTGAATATGATCGCCGGGCTGCTGAAGCTAAGGCTGAATATGATCGCCGGGCCGCCGAAGCCAAGGCCGAAGCCGATCGCTGGGCCGCCGAAGCCGATCGCCGGGCTGCTGAAGCCGATCGCCGTTTAGCCGAGCTAGAGAAAACAGTGGCCAATACCAGTCGTGCCGTGGATAGTTTAACCACTCGCTGGGGAAGATTTGTCGAGGAATTAGTCGAACCTGCTGTTATTAGCCTATTTCGGGGCAAAGGTATCGATGTCAAAGAAACCTACAGTCGTGCCAGGGTAAAACGGCAAGGAATAGCCATGGAGATTGACATTTTAGCCGTCGATGAAACCGAGGTAGTTTTAGTAGAATGTAAGTCTCGTTTATCGAAAGATGATGTCAACGAGTTTTTAGAAAAATTAAGTCGATTTAAACAAGCATTTCCCCATTATAAAAACTATCAAGCTTATGGTGCAGTGGCAGGAATAGAAATAGATGAAGGAGTAGATCGTTATGCCTATAAACAAGGTTTATTTGTGATTAAACCATCGGGAGAAACGGTAGAAATCATTAATGATTCTGGTTTCGAGCCTAAATTATGGTAGGAGAAAGATGTTCCCCTCATCCGGCAAAGTATTGGCAGCAGGTCTAATTTTTCCAACCTAGCACTAGACTAACCTATGGATAGGATGCAGGATTAATAAGTAAATGGTTTCAATTAAATTGAAGATAGATTTTGTCTTTGATCCCCCCTGCCCCCCTTGATAAGGGGGGTGCCGATAGGCGGGGGGATCTGACAATTTTTAACACCCACCTACTTATTCATATCTTGATTCA
>NZ_JASJFG010000802.1:0-6161 GCF_030065375.1 Microcystis sp. M49636_WE2
ACCTACTAAAGCCTCGATTAATAAAAATACCAACTGACCACCATCAAGAGCAGGTAAAGGCAGAATATTAATCACCGCTAAGTTAATACTAATTAGGGCGGCAAATTGAAAAAGATTACCCGCATCATTACGAGCGATTGCTGCTCCGTATTCAACAATTTTAACCGGTCCTGCTACCTGTTGAACACTGTCTTTGAAGTTACTAACTAACTGCCCAAAACCTTGCACGGTTAATACAATTAATCGTTGAAATTCACCCGCACCTAAGCTAAAAGCTTGACCAAAATTATCGGCTTTCAGGCGAGTTTCTTCACCGTTAGGAGCCAATCTCACCCCAATTTTACCCTGACCATCACTTCCCAATTCAGGAGTAACGATTAAATCGAGAGTTTCTGTGGGGCGTTTGATGGTTAATTTTAGGGGTTGATCGGGGGAAGATTGAATAATGTCACGGAAGTCAATAATGGCATTCTGAGAAGCACCAAGGGGCTGATCATTGATAGCGAGAACAATATCACCCGCTTGTATTCCCGCTTGTTTAGCGACGGAATTTTCAGCAGTGAAAACCTCTGGAATAATTACCCCTTCTTGATAGTTAATTTGGGGAAAACCCACCGTAGCGACTTGGGTAACAAGCAAAAAATAGGCAAAAATTAAATTAGCAATTACTCCCGCACTAATGACGATAGCTCGATCGAAAACAGGACGATTGCGTAATAAATCAGGATCGTTATTAGGAATTTGACTATCGGGATCGTCATCGGGAAAACCAACGTAACCCCCTAAAGGAATGGCGCGGAGGGCGTATTCTGTTTCTTTACCTTGATATTTAGCTAAAGCTGGACCAAAACCGATGGAAAAGCGATTAACATGGATAGATTGCCAACGAGCAGCGGCAAAATGACCTAATTCGTGAACGACAATTAATAGGGCAAGGACACCGATCGCTATTAAAACTGACATGATGATCAAAATATAATGAATTAGCTTTTGTTAATTGTAAGCGATCCTCCCGGGCAGATTGCAAAAAATCTCTAGTTATCGCTAATTTTTCGATCATTTAATTAGGTAGGCGTTAAAAATTATCAGATGCCCCCCTTATCAAGGGGGGACTAAGGGGGGATCGGCACCCCCCTTATCAAGGGGGGACTCAGGGGGGATCGAACCTAAAATCCATTTTTAATTTAATTATAACCAGCTACTTATGCTAAAAGTGATCTTAACCGCCTAATTTGACCCGACGGAGAGCGATCGATGCCTTTGAGTGAGCGCGCCCAGCAATTAATCCCAAAAGCGAGAATCATCAGTTTCGCCAATTGGCCCTATCAGCAAGCAGCGATCGCTGTTTGGCAACAAGCGGATGATCAAACTCGCTATCTCGATGATAGTGATTTAGATACTATCGTCAATTTAGAGCCTGATTTACTGGTTTCTAGTCAGCAAGCTCGAAAACTGCGGGATAATGCTAATAGTATCGTCGATAACGCTCGTCAGGCTTTATTAAGCCAATTTCCCACCATTTTTCAACCCGGAGGCGATCTTCATCCACCCCACCGTGCCGAAGCTTGTTGGCGTGATTTCTGGAACTTTTTACGTTGTATTACCTACGGTGTCGCCGGACAGCAGATTCCCTACACCAGCGCCGAGGGATTGGAAAATATGCGTCTTCTTTACCAAGAATTGCAAGTACCATTAGGGGCGATGATTTCGGGGTTAGAAGCCTTAAAACAATACAGTTTAGATTATTTTAGCGACTCAGAAAAAACCGCAATTACTCCCTATTTTGATCACTTAATTGCGGTTATGAAAAAGTTTTAAAACCGAGGCATTTAATCCGTGTTAAAATAGTGAGGCCAACAGTTAAAAATGCCGCTCACCGAGGTTAAAACTCCGTTGAACCCATGAAATCATCGGCGCGGATGGGCCTCTTAGGGCCACCAAAAACCTCGATCGAGTGCCTGGCGGGTCGAGGTACTTTATAAAATGAGGGAGATTCTATGGATGCCAAAGCGAAATTACTAGAATTGATCGCTGGTAGAAATCGCGGACTCCTGGCCACGGAAAGCGACCGCGTGCGGATTTTAGCGGCGATCGAACAATTGGAGGACCACAATCCCCATCCTCATCCCCTCGAAGTTAAACAACTATTAGGGGGCAATTGGCGTTTACTATTCACCAGCAGCCGCGACATTCTGGGACTAGATCGCCTACCTTTTTTTCAATTGGGGCAAATTTATCAATATCTTGACCTGAACAAGGCCAAACTCTACAATATTGCTGAAATTACGGGCGTACCTTGGTTAGAAGGAGCAGTGATCGTCGCCGCTACCTTTGAACCCACATCCGAGCGTCGGGTCATGGTCAAATTTGAGCGCTCGATCCTCGGTCTGCAACGTTTTCTCAATTATCATTCTCCCCAAGAATTTATCGACGCGATCGAAAGTGGCAAAAAATTTCCTCCCCTCGATTTTTCCTTCAATAATCGTGAACAAAAAGGTTGGCTCGATATCACCTATCTCGATGAAGATCTCCGCATCGGCCGCGGCAGCGAGGGCAGCGTCTTTATTCTCGCTAAGGAAAAAACCTAACTTAAGTAGGTAGGCGTTAAAAGTTGTCAGATCCCCCCTTATCAGGGGGGGATTAAGGGGGGATCGGCACCCCCCTTATCAAGGGGGGATTAAGGGGGGATCGGCACCCCCCTTATCAAGGGGGGATTAAGGGGGGATCGGCACCCCCCTTATCAAGGGGGGCAGGGGGGATCGGCACCCCCCTTATCAAGGGGGGATTAAGGGGGGATCGGCACCCCCCTTATCAAGGGGGGATTAAGGGGGGATCGAACCTAAAATCCATTTTTAATTTAATTATAACCAGCTACTTATTACCATAAGACTAAATACTAGGCAATAGGTAATCAGTTTCTAATAACCAGATTTAGGATTAAAATCAAATTATTGTACTATCATTACTCCCAGGAATTTTACCAAAATGTCTAACGAAACCGTTACTTATAGTCTTGAATCTGTACTCAAGGAAATCAAAGACAGCATCAAGGAGGTTAACCAAAAAATCGATACCCTACAAAGAGATGTCACCCAAAAAATCGACACCTTGCAACAGGATGTTAACCAGAAATTTGACAGCCTACAGAAGGAAGTTAACCAAAAAATCGACACCTTGCAACAAGATGTTAACCAGAAATTTGACAGCCTACAGAAGGATTTTAACCAGAAATTTGATAAGATCGACGAACGGCTAACTAAGCTAGAGGTAGGACAAGCAAAACTAACTGAGAAAGTCGATGGGATGGATAGAAGACTAGAAAAGGTGGAAGGAACCCAAAAAAATCAAGTTTGGACGTTAATTATTCTTTTAGGAGGAGCGATCGGAACGGCAGCGTGGCGCTCTTTCTTTTCTGGTAATCCTTAGAAATATTACTATAATTTCTCACTTTAGGGTAGTTATGAGGGGAAATTAGCAGATGTCAAACTCAGGTTAAAAATAAGGGATGTCTAACCAATTTACAACTAAAGGAAACTTAACCACCCCCAGAAAGAAAGCAACGATTAAGGGATATTTTCAGGTTTCTAATCTCCGAATTGCCTGATCGCACTTTTGAACCTTTGCTGCTAACTCCAATGCTTGAAATAATTCCCGCGACTGAAGAAATGCTTCTTTCGCTTCCGATATACGTTTGAGTTTATAGTAGGTAAACCCCAGATTAAACCAAGATTTCGCTTCACCCCCCCGATCACCGATTTCTCGACTTATTGCTAAGGACTGTTGATAAAACTCGATCGCTTTTTGGTATTCTCCTAGGGAATAGTAAACATTGCCTAAATTACCGTAGGATTTCGCTTCACCCCCCCGATCATCGATTTCCCGTGTGATTGCTAAGGACTGTTGATGAAACTTGATCGCTTTTTGGTATTCTCCTAGGGAATAGTAAACAGCGCCTAAATTATTGTAGGAATTCGCTTCACCCCCCCGATCACCGATTTCCCGTTTGATTGCTAAGGACTGTTGATAAAACTCGATCGCTTTTTGGTATTCTCCTAGGGAATCGTAAACAGTGCCTAAATTATTGTAGGAATTCGCTTCTCTCGACGGATCTTCGATTTCTCGACTTATTGCTAAGGACTGTTGATAAAACTCGATCGCTTTTTGGTATTCTCTTAGGGAACTGTAAAGATTGCCTAAACCTATGTAGGATTTCGCTTCACCCACCCGATCACCCATTTCTCCTTTGATTGCTAAGGACTGTTGACAACTTTTGATCGCTTTTTGGTATTCTCCTCTGGAATAATAAATATCTGCCAATGAGTCGAGACTCGCAACTAAATCAAGTTCTAGATTTAACTCTTTTTGTAAATTGATCGCTTTTTGATAATACTCGATCGCAAGCTGTTGTTCCTGACGATAATCTGACAATGGCAGATTTAATAAACGAAGGGTATAAATCTTAGCTAAACTGGCATATAAACTCGCTAGTCTTGGCTCTTTTTTGCCTTTATTTACCTCGATTTGCTCGATTAGTTCTAACAAGTCTTCCCTAGAGATTAAAGGAATATCTTTATCTATAGTAATTTCGTCAAAAGATTGTAAAATTGGTAAAATTTCCTGACAAGGTAAAAAGTTACTTGGAGGAGAAATAAAGCGAAAAACTCCTTTTCTCCAACTCCAAAAATCGGGGGACTTTTTGCGTAAATTTACCTCCACTGTGCTTGTTACCCAAAGAACAATGGAATAGGGAAATTCTCGCAGTCCTTCCCTTGTCCATTGCAGATAACCAAAAAATTTATCTAGTTCCGATTTTTCCTGTTGCCATTCGATCGAGTGTAATTTTTCCACTCCTGTGGTTGTGATCACGGCGTTTTTGCTTTGTAGTAACTCTGGTTTTCTGGAGACTAAACTAGCAATGGCTGCTCTTAAACTCGGTTCTTTTTGATCTAAATCAATCCGATAACAAGGGATTACTGGTTCTAATTCTTTGCTATAGCGATCGATGATTTCTTCTCGCAATTTTTCCTGATCACACACACAAATCAATATATTTAATCTCTCTTGATTTGCCTCTAGAGACACGATTAAACCTTCGTATTCTCTTTCATTTTGGTCAATAATTGAAGATGTTTCATTATTCATAATAAGTGGATAGCTGTTAAAAACTGTCAGATACCCCCATTAGGTAGGGTTGATTCATGAATCAACCCTACGGATCAAGGGGGGATCCGCACCCCCCTTATCAAGGGGGGATCAAAGGGGGATCCGCACCCCCCTTATCAAGGGGGGATCAAAGGGGGATCCGCACCCCCCTTATCAAGGGGGGATCAAGGGGGGATCCGCACCCCCCTTATCAAGGGGGGATCAAGGAGTGATCCGCACCCCCCTTATCAAGGGGGGATCCATCTTCAATTTAATTATAACTACTTACTTATCCCATTCAAATTGTTCCTCTTTTTTTCATTAACTCAACCACAATCGGATGCACGTTATACCAGAGATCGCCATTGCGGTATTCCAAAATATATAAACCATGCAACAGATCTAGAAAATTTTGATCCTTGAGATCCTTCGGTTTTAACTTTTCATAAACAGTTTTAATAATTTCCTCATCTGCTGTACCGATACTTTCAGCAAAATCGAGACTAAGTTCTGTGATTGATTGTTCTAGAACAGCTTGATCAATTTTTAGGGTATTATCATCGGGATAACGACGAACCGATCGCAAACAAACCCGACAGCAATCATTAGTAATGCGAATTAATTCTCGTAACACTCCCCCACTATAAAGACAAATTTTTTCGAGGGTGTCAGGATCGATTAAAGCGGAATCGATGCGCTTAGTGATAATCTCGGTTAAAGTAGCAATAATTTGCGGATCGGGTATAGCATTAGGTGCATTAATTTCTCCCTGTTTAAAGAGTTTATATACAGGCATTTTCACGATCTGATTATTGATTTCTGTTTCGAGAGTTGCCTTTAAAGCTACTTCTCTTAAAGCGGCGATCGGAATAGTCATAATAATCCGAAAACCGGGCAATTTAATCGCTTTAATATGGGATTGAAAAATATCCCTTACCTGTGCTAAGTCAATTTTATCAATGTCATCAACAATTACTAAGATTTTTTTCTGACTTTGGGACTCGATCTCACTAGCTATA
>NZ_JASJFG010000570.1:0-10164 GCF_030065375.1 Microcystis sp. M49636_WE2
AGCTGGTCACGCCCGAAGTCATTACCTCAACCGCAAGGAGGGGGATGCCTAAGGCAGGGCTAGTGACTGGGGTGAAGTCGTAACAAGGTAGCCGTACCGGAAGGTGTGGCTGGATCACCTCCTTAAAGGGAGACCTAATTCGGGTAGAAGACGAAAAAATAGTAGTCGAAACCAAGAATCAATCCCAAAAGGTCGGAACGAGGTATGTGGCTTTCAAACTAGGTTCTGGGTTCACAAAAGACCTGAATCAGGAACAAGGGCTATTAGCTCAGGTGGTTAGAGCGCACCCCTGATAAGGGTGAGGTCCCTGGTTCGAGTCCAGGATGGCCCACCTGCACAGGTGGCAAAAACAAGAGAAACGAGGAATCAGCACCTTATCTTACTTACATAGTAAGAGAGAATGCTGGCTCTGAGTAAAGAGTCCAGAGGAACCTTGAAAACTGCATAGAGCTAGGTGAAAAAGCCAAAAAAGAAGACCGCAAGGTCAAGCTAATAAGGGCTAACGGTGGATACCTAGGCACACGGAAGCGAAGAAGGACGTAGTTACCGACGAAACGCTTCGGGGAGCGGGAAGCAAGCATCGATCCGAAGATATCCGAATGGGGCAACCCTAAACACGACCACCTGAATACATAGGGTGGAGCGAGCAAACCTGGTGAACTGAAACATCTTAGTAGCCAGAGGAAAAGAAAGCAACAGCGATTCCCCCAGTAGCGGCGAGCGAAAAGGGAACAGCCTAAACCAAGTTCTTCGGAACTTGGGGTCGTGGGACAGTGACAAAAGACTGGGAAATTTAGACGAAGCGGCTGAAAACCGCACCAGAGAAGGTGAAAGTCCTGTAGTCGAAAAAGGAACCAGCTTAACTGCATCCCGAGTAGCATGGGGCACGTGAAATCCCGTGTGAATCTGCCTCGACCACGAGGTAAGGCTAAATATTCCCGTGTGACCGATAGAGAAACAGTACCGCGAGGGAAAGGTGAAAAGAACCCCGGAAGGGGAGTGAAATAGAACATGAAACCGTTAGCCTACAAGCAATGGGAGGACGATTGAACGTCTGACCGTGTGCCTGTTGAAGAATGAGCCGGCGACTTACAGGTTATGGCAGGTGAAGGGGGAAGACCCCACAGCCCCAGCGAAAGCGAGTCTGAATAGGGCGAAGCGTCATAATTTGTAGACCCGAACCCGGGTGATCTAACCATGGCCAGGATGAAGCTTGGGTAAAACCAAGTGGAGGTCCGAACCGACTAATGTTGAAAAATTAGCGGATGAGCTGTGGTTAGGGGTGAAATGCCAATCGAACTCGGAGCTAGCTGGTTCTCCCCGAAATGTGTTGAGGCGCAGCGGTAGTGGAAGTTTAGTCGGGGTAAAGCACTGTTTCGCCGCGGGCTGGGAGACCGGTACCAAGGCGAGGCAAACTCTGAATACGGCTAAAAAAACTACCAGTGAGACGGTGGGGGATAAGCTTCATCGTCAAGAGGGAAACAGCCCAGACCACCAGCTAAGGTCCCCAAATGATAACTAAGTGAGAAAGGAGGTGGGAGTGCATTGACAACCAGGAGGTTTGCCTAGAAGCAGCAATCCTTAAAAGAGTGCGTAATAGCTCACTGGTCAAGCGCTCCTGCGCCGAAAATGAACGGGGCTAAGTTATCTACCGAAGCTGTGGACTACATTGTAGTGGTAGGGGAGCGTTCTATAGGGGGTGAAGCAGTAGCGGCAAGCAGCTGTGGACTCTATAGAAGTGAGAATGTCGGCTTAAGTAGCGAAAATGTGGGTGAGAATCCCACACCCCGAAACCCCAAGGTTTCCTCCGCAAGGCTCGTCCGCGGAGGGTCAGTCAGGACCTAAGGCGAGGCTGAAAAGCGTAGTCGATGGACAACGGGTTAACATTCCCGTACCGATTAATGATTGTGCCGGAGAACGGAGAAGGTCAACGTCAGCTGGATGTTGGTTACCAGTGCAAGCAGTCGAGGCGATGAGCGGTGGCGAAAACACCAGGAGCTAAGACGCGAGTCCCACCTCCCACGGGAGGGAAGTGGCGTTGATCAAGCTTCCTAGAAAAGCCCGAACCACGTTAATCATTAATTGCCTGTACCCGAAACCGACACAGGTGGGGAAGTAGAGAATACTAAGGGGCGCGAGATAACTCTCTCTAAGGAACTCGGCAAAATGACCCCGTAACTTCGGGAGAAGGGGTACCCTCGCAAGAGGGTCGCAGTGAATAGGCCCAGGCGACTGTTTACCAAAAACACAGGTCTCCGCCAAGTCGTAAGACGCAGTATGGGGGCTGACGCCTGCCCAGTGCCGGAAGGTTAAGGAAGTTGGTCAGGAGTAATCTGAAGCTGACGACCGAAGCCCCGGTGAACGGCGGCCGTAACTATAACGGTCCTAAGGTAGCGAAATTCCTTGTCGGGTAAGTTCCGACCCGCACGAAAGGCGTAACGATCTGGGCACTGTCTCGGAGAGAGACTCGGCGAAATAGGATTGTCTGTGAAGATACGGACTACCTGCACCTGGACAGAAAGACCCTATGAAGCTTTACTGTAGCCTGGAATTGGCTTCGGGCTTCGCTTGCGCAGGATAGGTGGGAAGCGTTGAAACTCTCCTCGTGGGGAGAGTGGAGCTAACGGTGAGATACCACTCTGGCGAGGCTAGAATTCTAACCCTGACCCCTAATCGGGGCGGGAGACAGTTTCAGGTGGGCAGTTTGACTGGGGCGGTCGCCTCCTAAAAGGTAACGGAGGCGCGCAAAGGTTCCCTCGGTCCCGTTGGAAATGGGACGATAGAGTGCAAAAGCAGAAGGGAGCTTGACTGTGAGACCCACAAGTCGAACAGGGACGAAAGTCGGCTTTAGTGATCCGACGGCACCGCGTGGAAGGGCCGTCGCTCAACGGATAAAAGTTACTCTAGGGATAACAGGCTGATCTCCCCCAAGAGTTCACATCGACGGGGAGGTTTGGCACCTCGATGTCGGCTCATCGCAACCTGGGGCTGAAGTCGGTCCCAAGGGTTGGGCTGTTCGCCCATTAAAGCGGTACGTGAGCTGGGTTCAGAACGTCGTGAGACAGTTCGGTCCATATCCGGTGTAGGCGTAAGAGCATTGCGAGGAGCCTTCCTTAGTACGAGAGGACCGGGAAGGACGCACCGCTGGTGTACCTGTTATCGTGCCAACGGTAAACGCAGGGTAGCCATGTGCGGAGCGGATAACCGCTGAAAGCATCTAAGTGGGAAGCCCACCTCCAGATGATTGCTCTCATGGCATTAAGCCAGTAAGGTCTCGGGTAGACTACCCGTTGATAGGCTCTAGATGGAAGCTCGGTAACGAGTGCAGTCGAGGAGTACTAACCGACCGAGGGCTTGACCTGATTCTTCTTTCACCACTTTTTTCCTAGCTTTTGCAGTCTTGAGGGTTCTACCCTTCCTGGTGTCTTTAACGTGATGGCACCACTCCGATTCCATCCCGAACTCGGTTGTGAAACTTCACCGTGGCCAAGATACTTGTCGGGTTGCCGACCGGGACAATAGCTCGATGCCAGGATTATTCTTTACACAAAACAATTCCTTTCTCATGCAAGTGGGGAGGGTATTGTCTTTGCTGTACTTTTTTCATTGGTTTAGCACTGCGTAGCTCATCCTGCTGGGCTACTGACTAAGAGTAGCTCTACTACAAAATTAATGTGTATTAGTGTTTATGTTTTATGGAGCTAATTTTTATTGTCTCCCTTCAGTAGTTCTCTATAAGCAAGTTTACATTCTTCTAGTCTCTTCTGAAACAGAAAAATTGCCTTTTTCAAACCGTAAATTTTTACAGTTTTCCGAAAATACTCCGAGCATGATTCACATCTATAAAGTACGCTGTAAGCACAGGAAAATCCTTTACGAGGCGAAAGATATTTTTGATAGAATCGGATACAGTGAATAACAGCAAAATCAAGAATAAACCGTAAACCGATTTTCTCTAAACAATCGACTAATGGAATAACAAATATTAACAATTTGGAAATCGATACTTTCCGTTTTGTTCTTGTGTGCATAGAGAAACATCTATAAATTAACTTTCTAAGCATTTGACAAGCATATCAAGGATATGACGAACTGGTTTGGCAAAGTTTGGTGAATCTTTAAGCCAGCGAGCTAAAGGTGGCGATAATTTGTAGTATATTAAAATAAATAACTTTCCTAATAGATACATTCTCAGTTTTTCGTCTCGAAAGTGTCTTAATTTGATAACTTGAGGTGATTCGTAAGTGCCATAGACAGCAGTAGCTATAAAGCAGTGATCGCAATGGTCACAGTGGCCACAATGATTTAAGTGGTCACAATCTTCAATATCTCCGTTAGACTTGTCCAAACTGATTGGGTGAGGTTCTGGTGATCCTCCACTTATATTATGATTAATAGAACTCTCTAACAATTGCTCTTGGTGGTGGGTTGGAAAAGAACTGCTACCGCGACTACTGCTAACAGGGAGAAATGGTTCTCTAGTGTCAGGTAAAGAGTCTATAGATTTGTGCAATATGACTGAACTAGCTATATGCTCTTTAGGAATTGAACTTCTAGGATAGTGCTGTTCTGAGTTATCTTCTGTTTGCGAACTAGGATTACTTGATGAAGAAGGAGTCAAGTCAGGAACATACAAACTATTATTATGGGTTAACTCTTGAATAATCTTTTCTATATCTACTTTTGCAGACGCATAACCAACGCCGACTCCAACACCAGCCCCAACAGAAATATACCAGCCTAAGTTGTGCCTTAATTGTTTATATTTTTTGTCAGAAGATAAAAGCCTATTGAATTCATCAATGCTTAATTGATTAAGCTTTTCCAATAGAGAAGTTAATTGTTCAGGCGATATGGGTAAGTTACCGTTATTTGCATATTCGGTGATAATGTACAGAGTAATAGATTTTTTTATTTTATCATCCGCATCGAGAGGAAGTAGAGAGGCAAAATTTTCTACAAATTTTTCAACCATCTCATCATTAACATTAATAATTTGTTGATTGATTACTTGGTTAATTTGATGATAGACAATTTGCCCCTGCTGATCAAAATTTGACATAGTTTTTTAGTTCCTTTGAATCAGTATTTACAAGGCTGTGTATTTGTAAACGACTGCAAGAATATACCAGTCAACATCGGCTAAAACAGTTTTTGGACTAATTCAATAGCTTTAACAATTCCAGCAACGATTCCACCAGCTTCGGCGACTCCCTTCATAAAGCCTTTAGCCGTGCTTAGACAACCTGCAATTACATCCTTATTAGGTTCAGGTTTTTTTGCTTGATCGACAGCTTTTTGGATTTGCTCTTGAACCTCTGTAACAATTTCGGCATTGATGACTTGAGATTCTCCAGCGTTGCTTACTTCAGACTTCAATTTCTCTAGCTCAATAATCAAATCGGCTTGATTTTGAGCTTCAGCAAAGCTATAATTATTATTTGTTTGGTTTGTAACTGTCTGATGACGCATATCGAATACTGACATAGTTTTGCTCCTTTGATATGATTTTCCGTTGTTGGTAAAAGTTAGCTATCTTCAAATGGAAATGAAGATATTAAAAACAACAATCCTATAGGCATTGTAATCCAACCTAGTAAAATCAAATTAGGCAATGTTACAAAAATTAAATATCCCACACCAATCCCAAAAGCAAAACTGCTAACAGTAAAAATAATAGAAATAAATAAATTTCTACCGTTCCGTCTTATCTTTCTAATTACTAAAGCTAAAGATAAAATAGGAAGCCAGAAAATATCTCCTAGTAGAGAGCCAGCCGATGAAAATGAAATAGAACCCGTACCACCAATATGTTCATGCTCGCCTCCAAAAAGTATACAAATTCTATAAATAATATATATTATATAAGTAGTAAATATTAAGCCAATAAAAGGAATTCTAAGTTTTTTTCTAAGTTTTGTTATATCTTTGTCAGAAAAACGAGAAAAAAGTGGAGATATTAATATAGAAAATATGAGCCATACTACAATAATTAATTTTAAAAATAAAAGAATATTTGAATTGACAAAAGGAACTATAAGAGGTATGTAGCAAGCAAAAGAAAATCCCATTAAAAATAAACCTAATAAGTTTGCCTTTTTAAAGAAATTGACTAAAAAACCAAGCCATATCGTACTAATATTTTCAATAAAAATGGTTTCATTAAAATTAGTATCAGCATTAATATTCCAATTTTTCTTATTTGTTCCTATTAATTTAGCACTAGAAAAGTCCGTACCGTTGGCGTTGGCATTAGCAAAGTTAGAATTTCGCAAAGTCGCTTTGTAGAATGTGGCATTGTTGAGGTCAGAACTAGAGAAATCGCAATTGATCAGCGTGGCTTCGATAAACTGAGTACGGGATAGGTTTGCTTTGTTCAAAAATGTTCCAGTTTTTAGTTCAAAGTCTCCAATTAACATCCATAACAAAAATAAACAAAATGGCGCAAGAATTAAGTGTAAACCAAGAATATTATCAAGAAAAAATCCAGAAAAAGAGGACATCAACAAGGTGTCATTAACAAACTCTTTGTTTAAGCTTTCAGAAAGTGAACGTAAAAATGTTATCAAAGAATGACTTACAAATAGACCTATAAGCAAACCTAAAATCATAATAGGTATACTTAAAATATATCCTCCAAAATCATAAGAAAATGTCAATACTTTCGACCCCAAAAATCCCTGAACGACACCTATCAAGACGGCCACAATGAAAGTTATTTCTTGAGTGCGGCTTCGTCCTGCCTTTGTACCTGAAAAATCTGCTCCTTCAAGATTGGCATTGGTGAAATCACAACCGCGAATATCGGCATTGCGAAAGTTTGCTCCTGCTAGGTTTTGATTATCTTTAAATGAGCGATTCCTTAGATCCTGATTGGAAAAGTCAAGGGGGTTGACATTAGATACAGTATCGGTTTCTCCATCCTGCACATTGATGGGATGTTGATTAGAGGAGTCAAGCAATGTAGTAATAAGCTCTTGACTCAAAATGGCATCATTGAAATTGGTATCCGCATCAATACTCCAATTTTGAATATTGATATTTTTGAACTTTGCTCTCGAAAAATCTGTTCCGTGAGCTTTAGCATTAGCGAGGTTAACATTTTGTAGTTTTGCGCGGTGGAATGTAGCATTGGTGAGGTCAGAATTAGAAAAGTCACAATTACTTAGTATGGATTGACTAAACTGAGCATCTAACAAGTTTGTTTTACTAAAGGATGTCCCCAATATCTTCTGAAGTTCTTTAAATCCCATCCACAATACTGCAAAAAAGAAACATGATACTAAACCCAGAAGTAAAGTGATAACTGCAAGAAGATTTCCAACAATAAGATTGCCTTTTGTAAATTCATTAAACGTAGTTATAGCAACAAAATTAAATCCGTCTATAGCCACAAACATAACCGCAGAAAAAAGTATTGCTGTGGAAGTCTCTGGAACTGTTGTAGATATAAACAAAAACGTAAAAGCTATCCCTAACGACAATCCCAACAAACCCACAACCGCCACTGCCAAATGAATTATCGATGCACTAGAACACTCAAAGGCAATTTTTGCTGCAAACGCTCCCTGAATCATAACTACTAAAGCAACTGCAATTAAAATAATTTTTTGACGGTGGCTTCGTCCTGATTTTACACCCGAAAAATCTGCTCCTTCAAGATTGGCATTGGTGAAATCACAACCTCTTATATCGGCATTGCGAAAGTTTGCTCCTGCTAGGTTTTGATTATCTTTAAATGAGCGATTCCTTAGATCCTGATTGGAGAAGTCAAGGGGGTTGACATTAGATACAGTATCGGTTTCTCCATCCTGCACATTGATAGGATGTTGATTAGAGGAGTCAAGCAATGTAGTAATAAGCTCTCGACTCAAAATGGCATCATTGAAATTGGTATCCGCATCAATACTCCAATTTTGAATATTGATATTTTTGAACTTTGCTCTCGAAAAATCCGTTCCGTGAGCTTTAGCATTAGCGAGGTTAACATTTTGTAGTTTTGCGCGGTGGAATGTAGCATTTGTGAGGTCAGAATTAGAAAAGTCACAATTACTTAGTATGGATTGACTAAACTGAGCATCTAACAAGTTTGTTTTACTAAAGGATGTCCCCAATATCTTCTGAAATTCTAAAATTATTCCATAGAAGATGAAATATAACACCAACGCAAGAAATAAGGCTATAACAGCAATAAAAATTCCCCAAAGAAAGCTTCCTTTTGTAAATTCATTAAACGTAGCTATTGACGCAAATGCGAACCCATCCATAGCCACATACATAACCGGAGAAAAAAGTAATACCGATAGCACATTATCAAATATTGGTGCTAACGAGAATATGAACAAAAATGTAAAAGTGATTCCCAATGAAAATATAAGAGAACCCACAACTGCACCAGCAAACTCAATTAAAGAAGCATTTACAAACTTAAACGCTACCGCACTAGCAAACACTCCCTGAATCAGAATCCCAAAGACAACTGCCATTAAAATAATTTCTTGAGTGCGGCTTCGTCCCGCCTTCACACCTGAAAAATTGGCTCCTTCAAGGTTGGCATTGGTGAAATCACAACCGCGAATATCGGCATTGCGAAAGTTTGCTCCTACTAAGTTTTGATCATCTTTAAATGAGTAATTCCGTAGATCTTGATTGGAGAAATCAAGCCATCCAGTCTTTGCTTTTCTACTCCAAATAACATCATCGAATTTTGTATTATCATTGATTCTACAATTCTGAATGTACGCTCCCTTAAAGATTGCACCTGAAAAATCTGTACCGTCAGCATTGATGTTAGTTAAAACAGAATTTCGTAAGTTTGCTTTGTAAAATTTAGCGTTACTGATATCAGAATTGGAAAAGTCACAACCAGTTAACGTGGATTGAATAAACTGAGCGTAGGAAAGATTTGCCTTGGTGAACGATGTTCCTGTTGCTCGTTGAAATGTACGAACTGCCAATACAATTCCAAACCATGTTAGCCAACTGCAAAATATGGCTAGACTAAAGTAAAAAATTCCTCCAAAAATATTCCCTTTTATAAATTCTCCAAATCCCATCTTTCCTAAAATTATAATTACTCCCACAAACACAGCAACTATGGATTGACCCATTGGCAAATCCTTATGGTGTGTTTTTGTAATCAGGCGAAATAATAAATACAAAAAACACAATAAAACCCCACTCCCAAACGCAACACATCCTGCAAATAAACCGTTAAATGTGGTTACATTCGCAAAAATTTTTTCAAATATAAATGTAGCCAAAACCCCAAAGGCGAAGATAGCGACTGCAATAGAAATAAGTGTTTCTGTAATCACACACGAAATCAGAATAACCTGTTGCCTGAGACTTTTACCTGTCCTTACACCTGAAAAATCGGCTCCTTCGAGGTTGGCATTGGTGAAATCACAACCGCGAATATCGGCATTGCGAAAGTTTGCTCCTGCAAGGTTTTCTCCTGCAAACGAGCGGTTGCTTAGACTTTGATTGGAGAAATTAGTCATAATCGTCGAAATAATGACTGGTATGGTACAAAACAACGCTAGTGTTTATCAACTATTTCACGGCACAGGGATCTTCATAGCAATGTTTGGGGATTTTTGTCAATTGTTTTTGATCTAGAGCGAACTAATCAATTATCTCTTGCCAGATAAGGATTTAGTCGATTTATGCCCCCCTATCGAACCAGACCAAGTAACGAAGATCCTTTTTTCTTTCATTTCTTGACACAACTTCTCTATTTTACCATAGCAGGACTTATTTACGTCTCAAATTGAATTGCTATACATCATAAGGGACTTGCGTAGGAATAATATCCCAGCCAGAAAATCGCTCTCTAGAAGAACCAGACCAGCCAGATGGTACATTATCAAAGCGCAAGTCCCTAACTACTCTAGAAGAGCCAAGTTTTTCAACAATTCCTATTTTTTCATCTAAACTACGGCCTGAATTAACACAAAAGGTTGCACGATTAGTGTATTAAAAAGGTTATCGGGATGGGAATTCCAATCGCTTAATTGCTCCTGTGTCGGTTTTTCTAGTAGTTTTTCCCCGATCCAATTCTGCACTTGAGCAACCTGATCACCAGCGATCGCTTCTGCCACTTCGATTAAATTGAGGGAATCGGAAACTAGGATCAGCGCATCCCTTTGAGCATGGGGGATC
>NZ_JASJFG010000963.1:0-5473 GCF_030065375.1 Microcystis sp. M49636_WE2
ATAACCTGTAGGGGCGAAGCATTCGGGCAATAACATATCGCTGAAACCATAAATTTCTTATCCGAATGCTTCGCCCCTACCCCGGGCAATAAACTAATAACCTTCGCCTATTATCCCTGTGATACAATTATGATAATCTCCCCATTAAATCCCTGTACGGGCGAAGCATTCGTGCATAATCTATCGCTGAAACCCTAGATTTTCTATCCGAATGCTTCGCCCCTACCCATCAATTCCCCATCTGCCACGCTATGAATGAACAACGCACCCAAACATACCTAAACCTCATTAATCAATTATCATCGTCCTCATTCAATTATGTCCAATTTTTTACGGAATGGCGAATCAAGGTGTTGTAGTTCTGATAAGTTTCGTGGTTTAGAAGTGATAAGGAGTCTAAATTATGTTTGAACGGTTTACAGAGAAAGCGATTAAGGTAATTATATTAGCGCAGGAGGAAGCGCATCGCTTGGGGCATAATTTTGTAGGAGCGGAGTTTATATTTTTAGGGTTAATCGGTGAAGCGACAGGAATTGCGTCGCAAGTTTTAAGACAGCAGGGAATAACGCTAAAAAATGCTCGGATTGAAGTTGAAAAAATTCTAGGAAAGGGTTCAGTAATTAGTCCAGAAATGAATCCTGTAGATATTCCTTTTACAGAGTCGGCAAAACTCGTTTTAAACAGTGCATTATCATTTGCTGATAAATTAGGGAGTGAATCTATTGATACAGAGCATTTACTGATTGGGATTTTTCAACAAGGGGAAAGTACAGCGAGAATTTTACAAAATTTACGGGTTAATCCGCAAAATTTAGCTGTCTCTTTGAGTCGGTATTTTCAGCAGCAATCCTCTAATCAGTTACCTCAAACTGTTTATGTTCTTCTCTACAATGCAAGAACAGATAATGAGGGAATTCATACAATCAGTCATCAAGAGAAAGAAACAATATTACTGTTTGAAGCTTCAGCAGATGCAACTAATTTTGCACAACAATTAAGAAAACAGAATTTTCCTGTACCAAGCGTTGAAACGATGGAAACTGAAACAATTATCTCTTTTTGTCAGGAAGAGGGTTATGATTGGAGATTTGTGCCAGAGGGAACAGACGAAACTCCTCCTGTTGAAAGTGCGGAAATCCAAGGAATATATGATGATCAAACCACAACAACAGCTAATACCCCTCAAGACTATCTTAATTTCTTAAGGGAGACGTTACAAAAAATTCATGAAAATCGCAACCCTCAAGTGATTTATCCTTTCTGGGCGCAAAATCTTGATAAATTAGATGATAATCTGATACAAATTTTCGATAGTTGGGCAAGAGCAACATTAATACAAGTTAGCCTAAAAGAAGCTTGTTATATTGCTGCTGGTATCTTCTTTTTCAGTGATTTAATTCAACAATTCCCCCTCGGTAACATTGATATTAATCAAGAAATTGCGATTTGTGGTTGTGAAATTGCTTTAAATATCTTCACTTTTAAAAACTTTCCTCAGCAATGGGCAGAAACAAACAATATTCTCGGTATTGCTTACTTTGACAGAATTAGAGGGGAGAAAGCTGAGAATTTAGAAAGGGCGATCGCAGCTTACACGGAAGCCTTGAAAGTTTATACTTTTGACGCATTTCCCCAAGAATGGGCAACCACACAGAATAATCTAGGGAATGCTTACTGTAAAAGAATCAAAGGGAATAAAGCAAAAAATCTCGAAACAGCAATTGACTGTTTTAAATCTGCTTTAAAAGTTTACACCCAAGACAAATTTCCTTATAATTGGGCAATGACTCAAAACAACCTAGCTGTTACTTATTTTGATAGAATTCAAGGTAATAGATCGGAAAATCTTGAAAAAGCAATTATTGCTCATCACGAAGCATTAAAGGTAAGAACTTTTGATGCTTTTCCTCGACAATGGGCGAATACACAACATAATCTAGGGAACGTTTATTTAGAAAGAATCAAAGGAGATAAAGCTAATAATTTAGAACAAGCGATCATATTTTACACAGAAGCATTGAAGGTGAGGACTTTTGACGCATTTCCCCAAGATTGGGCAATGACACAGAATAATCTTGCTGCTGCTTACTGTAACAGAATCAGAGGGGATAAAGCAGAGAATTTAGAACAAGCTATCTTTCATTACTCTGAAGCATTGAAAGTTTATACTTTTGAAGCATTTCCTCAACAATGGGCAGGTACACAGGATCATCTCGCCAATGCTTACTGTAACAGAATCAGAGGGGATAAAGCAGAGAATCAGAAAAAGGCGATCGTTTGTTGCCAAGAAGCATTGAAAGTGAGGACTTTTAATGCATTTCCCCAAGAATGGGCAGCGACGCAAAATGGTCTCGCCATTGCTTACTCTAACAGTGCCAGTGCTTACTCTAACAGAATGAGAGGGGATAAAGCAGAGAATTTAGAACAAGCTATCTTTCATTACTCCGAAGCATTGAAAGTGAGGACTTTTAAAGAATTTCCTCAAGATTGGGCAGAGACGCAAAATAATCTCGCCAATGCTTACTCAGACAGAATGAGAGAGGATAAAGCAGAGAATTTAGAAAAAGCGATCTCCTACTACCAAGAAGCTTTGAAAGTTTATACTTTTGATGATTTTCCCCAACAATGGGCAACAGCACAAAATAATCTCGCTCTTGCTTACCGTGACAGAATCAGAGGGGATAAAGCAGAGAATTTAGAAAAAGCGATCGCATCTTATCACAACGCATTAAAAATCCGTACAAAAGAATCTTATCCCCTTAATTGTTTACAAACTGCCCGTAATTTAGCGAATTTACATTACGATCAAAAACAATGGCAACAAGCAACAGAAGCCTATCATACAGCCATTGAAGCCGTCGAAAATGCCCGCTTAGAAGCCCTTAACCCCCAAAGTCGTCAAGAGGTTTTATCCAATGCCATTGGTGTTTTCCATCGCATTGTACAGGCGCATCTTAATCTCAATCAGCCTGAGAAGGCATTAGAATATATCGAACGCAGTAAAGGGCGTAATCTGGTGGAATTAATCACCCAGAAAAACCTACACCCCCAAGGCGTTAGTCAAGAAATTATCACCCAATTAAATGAATTAAAGCAAAGAGTTGTTAACGAGCAAATTCGCTTACAACATCAAAGCATTAACCAGAATTTAATGAGTCGTGATAACTTAACTCCTTACGTTCCAGATCACAGTTATCTGAAAGAATATAAACAAGACTTAGATAATTTTATTGCAAGAGAAATTAAAGATCCTCTCTTTAGCCTCACTCAAAAAGTTGAGCCGATCCCATTTACAGAGATTCAAGCTTTAACTGATGCTGAAACTTGTCTGCTGCAATGGTATATTACAGGGGAGAAAATACTCGCTTTTGTCGTGTCTGCTGAGGGAGAGGTTAAATATTGGCAATCTTCCGAAAATGATAAAAATCAATTATTTGATAAAATCAACAATTATCTACAGCTTTACTACTCAGGAAATGGTAAGCAAGAATGGAGAAATCAACTGTCTAACCTCCTACAGACTTTTGCTGATATTCTGCATATTAATGATATTCTTGCCCTGATTCCCGATACTTGTCAACGGTTAATTATTATCCCCCATTGGTTTCTACATATTTTACCCTTACACGCCTTACCTGTTGATCCCCCCCAACTCTCCTTAAAAAGGGGGGAGTCGGCAACGGGGGGATCAGAATTACAAGATTTATTTCCGAAGGGTGTACAATATGCGCCTAGTTGTCAAATCTTGCAAAAAATCTCCCAAACTTCTCACAATTCCGACTTTAATAAACTGTTCGCTATTCAAAACCCCACCAAAGACTTATTTTACACTGACTTAGAAGTTAATATCCTCTCAACTTTCTTTACTGAACCTCAAGTTATCGCTAAAGATAACGCCACTAAAAACGCTGTTCTTCCCCATCTCAAATCCTCAGATAACCACTGTTATCACTTCTCCTGTCATGGAGGCTTTAACCCAGCTAATCCCCTAGAATCCGCCTTATTTTTAGCCAATAAAGAACCCCTAACATTAGGCGAAATCTTTGAACTGCGCTTGAATAAATGTCGCCTTGTCACCCTTTCTGCCTGCGAAACTGGCATGATTGATATAAACTCTATCAGTGATGAATATATCGGTTTACCCAGTGGTTTTCTGTTTGCGGGAAGTCCCAGCGTTGTCAGTAGTTTATGGACAGTTAATGACCTGTCAACCTCCTTCTTGATGATTAAATTATATGAGATTTTATTTGATGAGAATCAGCAAGTTTCTGTACCAGTTGCTTTGAAAATAGCGCAAAATTGGTTACAGAATTTGACCATTGAAGAATTTGATAGGCTATTAGTCAAATATAAACCAGAAATTGATCAGGTTTTAATTGAACTAACTCCTAACAAAAAAAAGATTATTGAGAAACAAATTGAGTTAACTGGTCAACGGGGTAAATATCCTTTCGCTAACCCTTATTATTGGGCAGCATTTCTTGCATCAGGAGTTTAGATATATACAAAATTAAGATTAAATTTTAAGCATTATTTTGACAATAATCCTCTAATCCATATTTGTTTAAAATATAAAGTAATACAGCTAAAGCAACCCCAATTGTACCAAATAAACCTGTTAAAATATTAAGAATATCTAAAATTGTTCTAGCTAAATCAGCGCAAACTACTGGACGACATCTTTCTGCTAATTGATCTAAATCTAATCCCCTATCTGGTTCTGCTCCAGTTTCTTCCATATAAATTAAGATTAACGCATCGTCTAAATTTCCATCACATTCTGCAATCAAATTTAAAGCATCCAAAGCTTCAGGATAATCCTTAAATTGCTGCCGATAGTGTTGAATTTCTTCCAGTGTTAACTGAGTTGTATTGTCCATAGTGCTATTGTTAAAACTAAAACTAATTTTCTCCATTATAATGCGATCACTGATCTTGTCAAATGCAAAAACCTGCGGGTACAGCATCCTCAAGATAACCTTCGCATTCTTCAATCGCATCCAAAGCAGCGATCGCACTTAGATTATCTGCCAATTCAGCGCGAAACTGGGCAATTTCTTCAGGAGTAACTTTAGTTGATTCAATATCCATAGGTTGTTCTTATTTACAGACAATGCTAATTGTATAGTTTCTATTTTGCCCTCTATTGATAGTTTTTAATAGACAGTGTTAATCTAACTGGTTACTGATAACTGAAAAGGTTCTTTAATTCCCTACCATTGTGATAATTGCTGTCATTTAAACCACGACAAAATTAACTAATTTGCCCGGGACAACAATCACTTTTTTGATTTCCTTACCCTCTAAATAACGTTGGGCGATTTCTGATTCTAGGGCGAGGGTTTCTAGGGTGCTTTTATCGGCACTAGCGGGAACTTGTATCGTGCCTCTGGTTTTTCCCAAAATTTGGATGACAAGGGTAATCTCGTCCACAATCAGGGCAGTAGGATCAACTTTTGGCCAGGGTTGCAGG
>NZ_JASJFG010001057.1:0-2298 GCF_030065375.1 Microcystis sp. M49636_WE2
ATCTCCTTCAATCCAGCCATGGTGCAGCGGAATGCCACGATGGGGGCAAATATCCCGCAATGCGAACACTTCTCCATCCTGTCTCCTCCCGACAACAATCGGTTCACCTAGCATTTTTTTGGCCATTAGCTGACCGGGTTTCAGTTTATTTGCCGGTGTGGCCACATACCAAAAGTCGCGCAGTAAGCTAGTCATAGGGTTTCTCTGGAGAGCTTCGATCGTTCATCCTATCATTAGAAATGAAGGTTATGACCGGGACTAGGGCAGATAATTTATGGACGTAACTGGATTCGAACCAGTGACCCCATCGATGTCAACGATGTACTCTAACCAACTGAGCTATACGTCCGCACGAATTATTATTATAACACGATTGCTCCTAATTAGGCAAGCCCCTAGGCAGTAAATTGATAGCCAATTAACTTATAAATTAGCTTGGCAGTGGTAAATTCCGAGACCACCGAATCACTAATCGGGGCTAATTCCATCACATCGCAGCCAATCACCTGATGAGTTTGGAAAAGACGACGGAGAAAGTTTAGGGTTTGATGCCAACTTAACCCCCCCGGTTCAGGTGTTCCCACCCCCGGAATTAAAGCCGGATCTATGCCATCCACGTCTATGGTTAAAAATACCTTCTCGGTGGTAATTTTGGCGATCGCTTTTTCGATCCAATTCGGATCACCGGCGATATCTCGATCCCAAATCACAGGAATCTGCTGTTTAGCGATTAATTCCGCTTCTTCCCGACAAATAGCCCGAATTCCCACGGGTAAGGTCGGTAAACCCATTTCTAACACCCGACGCATCACACAGGCGTGGTTATGGAGGGAGCCTTCGTACTCAAAACGCATATCGCCATGGGCATCAATTTGAACCACAGTAAAAGGTTCCGATAAAGCTTGTCGATAAGCTTGTACTACTCCCGTAGTGATAGCGTGTTCACCCCCGACGGCGACGACAAATTTATCATCGGCAATTAGACGGGAAACTGTGGCTGTGGTGACGGCTAACATCTCCTCGGCGGACAATTGCGGTTGTTGACGGGTATCTGCAATCGCCTCATGGGTATAGATGCCCACTTCTAAACAGGTTTCCCTCTTAAGTTCTTCGTCATAAGCTTCCAATTGTTGGGAAGCGGTAATCACCGCCGCCGGCCCGGTTTCACAACCCTTGCGATAGGTGGTGGTGGCCTCGTAGGGAATCGGCAGGATTACGGCCTTAGCTGTGGCGTAAGATGCGATCGCTTCACTCCCTAAAAACTGTTCGCTACCGGTGGCGCAAGACAATAACATGGGCAAATCACAGAAAATTTTAGTCTAATCCTCCATTATAAATATTTTGACTATTTTTGTCTATCTCAACTGACTCCAAACGTATCTACTACAATAGCCAAAAACCCTTATCCATCAATAGATAAATCCCTCGATTTCTCGCTCAAGATTGGTTTGCTGCGGGCGATAATCTGGACATATAGCCATCAGTTAGGCTGCTCCACACTGCTGTAACAAAAAACAATTATCCCCTGAGAGCGATCGCTAAAGGTCGAATAATTATCAATTTTTATCAAGAGGTGCGGTCAGATATAGGAATCATCGCTAGAATAGGCCTAAATTGTCAGGAATTTAGTTAAACAAGGTTTTTGGCAAGATGCTAATCTGGCTAACAATATACACTGGAACGGCAAGGCGATCGGCTAGGTAGCAAAGGTTATCTGCGTCTGGTGAGCGGGAACGTTATGCCGCTCAACCCTTGCTGAGGGCGCAGCCGAAAATCTAACTGTGAGACGTAGAGAGTTAAGACATGGATCAAAAGATTAAGGATATCATTGAGGTTGCTGATAAGCTGGAGTCACGAGTAAGTTCTTATTGGAATTTTTATACAGTTGCTGTCGTCGCAATTATTGGTTGGCTGGTTTCTTCCAAAAAAGACTTTTCACTTTCATATAGCCAAGCTCTAGTAGCAACAATTGTTTGCATTGGGTTTTTTATTGCAAATTTCTATGGAATACGTGCTGCAACAAAGAGAGTAATCGCAGTAGAAAGTGAACTTAATGCACTTGCGAAGAAAACGGAATTTGAAAGTGCTTTGCTCAAAAAGGAGTTATCGTATTCATCATCAACATTGCTACCTTCCTGGGTTCTGCATATATTTGTTGATATAGCATTTACATTTGAGACGTGGAAACCAATTTCTGAAAAAAATGCTATAATCTAAGTCAATGTTTTAATAACTTTAATTATGGACAAGGCTCAGAAAATCAAAAAAGATATCGAGGAACTAGATAAATGGATTAAA
>NZ_JASJFG010000818.1:0-1268 GCF_030065375.1 Microcystis sp. M49636_WE2
AGTCATGGAAGTTCCCCAAAAAGAAACCACGCCATTTTATCCCCGCAGTCCCTACGCTTGTGCGAAAGTTTACGGTCACTGGCAAACAATCAACTATCGGGAATCCTACGACTTATTTGCCTGTAACGGCATTTTATTTAATCATGAATCCCCCCGGCGGGGAGAAACTTTTGTCACGCGCAAAATTACCCGCGCTTTGGCCCGAATTATTGCCAGACAACAGAAAAAACTCTATCTAGGAAATCTTGATTCTAAAAGGGATTGGGGTTATGCTAAGGATTATGTGCGGGCGATGTGGTTAATGTTACAACAGGAAGAACCGGATGATTATGTAGTGGCGACAAATGAAACCTATTCTATCCGGGAGTTTCTCGATATTTCTTTCCAATATGTTAATTTAAATTGGCAGGATTATGTGGAGTTTGATGAACGTTATTTGCGTCCGGCGGAAGTGGATTTATTAATAGGAGATTCTACAAAAGCCAGGGAGAAATTAGGTTGGCAGCCGTCGGTAACGTTTGAGGGACTGGTAAAATTAATGGTAGATGCGGATTTAGCGGCTTTGGGGATTAATCTTAATAACGGTGGTGATAGCCAACAGTTATTAAAAGATCTGGCTTATCTTCGCAATCGTTCCTTAATTGCCGTCGATTAAAAAGTAGGGTGGGTTAGGGAAGGGCAACCCACCCCCTGTCGGCAATAGCCGGCGATTGTTGGTAACATTTGGTAGTAGTAGAATTTGCCGTCTCAATTGTTAAGCAACAATCGACCAAGTGGGTCGAGTTCGTAACTATTCTGATTAACTGGTATCACTTGAAATGCTCCCACGGCAGCTGGATAACAAAACTCGCCAATTGTCAATAGCGTTTGAGATGCGCTCACCCTGTATTCATAAAAAGGTTCCGCCACCTAAAAAGCAGCCCTCCTTTAGAGAAGAGGTCAGAATGATTGCTTCTCTCGGGGGTTTTTTATACCTGGACTTCCCCCATACATAAATACCTGGACTTCCCCCGTATAAACATACTAGCTATGGCTAAAAGTCTTACAGAGCCTGAGTTAAAGCAATACAATAGAACTCTTGCAAATTAATTATGTGTTATAGTGATGGGTTAACTAATTTTTTTGGGAAAATTAGTTAACCAGTACATTTGTCCTGAATGAAAACTTGAAGTTTAACTTTTAACTCAAAACTCTTTAGATATGCTTTAATTTGGTTATCAAAACCTCTTTATTTAAGCGGCACAAACTATCTCAATTATAAAAATTGA
>NZ_JASJFG010000690.1:0-8239 GCF_030065375.1 Microcystis sp. M49636_WE2
CGGCCTGCGAGGATTTGGACATGGCTGTAGGAATTCATGAGGGACATTGGAGTCGTTTACCCACCACCGGTGCCGATCGATTTAACACCCGTTTTGCCCTTCATGCTTGTTCTCACCCCATGGAGCAGATGATGGCACTGTTAGCGTTAATAGAAGGGGGAGTGTTAGAACGTCATCCTCAGCTAAGAATCGGATTTTTAGAGTCGGGCTGCGGTTGGCTACCCTATTGGTTATGGAGACTTGACGAAGAGTATCAAGTTACACCTTGGGAGGTCAAAGATCGGGTAAGATTAATGCCATCAGAGTATTTTCGCCGTCAATGCTTTATTGCCGTTGAACCCTCTGAACCTTATCTGTCCCGGCTTATAGACTACATTGGCAGTGACAATATTATCTTTGGCTCAGATTATCCACACATGGATCATAAGCCCGATATTGTTAGTCAAGTGCTTAAGCTTGAGAAAGATTTAGCTAAGGAAACAGTAGAGAAGATACTTGCGGACAATCCTACCCGTTTTTATGGCTCAGTCTGAGTTTTTACAGTAGAATCAAATTTATTAACCAACTTCCTGGAGGAATTCACCAATGGCACAGGTCTTTACTCGCAGTTATGTTCAAAATTTACAATCAAATTTGTCTATAAAGATTGGACAAGGACCAAAATCGATCGATGGCAATCAATACAATGATTACTATTTTCAGCTACTTATTTTTGAAAATGAAGACCACCCTAAATTAGTCTATGGAACTAAGGAAGCTTTACAAACAAAATATAATTTAGATTCCTCAAGTTTTCCTAGCTCAGGAGCTAAGGTTGACCCAAGATTTTGCCCATCACAACCTAAGGATGATCCTTTAGCTCAAGCAGAATTGAGTACCGTTTATTTCTTATTACAAACACGAAAGCTATCTCAGATGATTGCTTACACATGGCTTGAGCCGGAAAAGATACCAGATGAAATGAAAGCAAAAGTGAATTTGGTTAGAAAAATTTTGAGATTTCCTCACCAAAAAGTGTGTACTTATTGGCTTGATCAAGAAGGTGAAGAACGTATAAGTGAGATCGATTTATCCAGAAAACTATTAGTAGATAGTAAAACCCACACCAAAAAATATAGTTGGTTGATTCAACCAGACAATATAAATTATGACTTTATTGCTTTGGCTCTTTTGCTGTGTGGGCAAGCTTTCTATAAAGATAAAGTTAACTTTTATTATCCCGATAAACATGAATATTTCGCCCAGATTTGGGAGCCAATTGGCAGTATCTATCAGCTAATCTTTGAATACGGCCTTGATGTTACTTGGGAGCTTTTTCATGGTGTTATGACAGAACTTGTTCATACAGGGAAAGATTTTCCAGCTGGTAAAATAACAGTCCCTTATCCACCCAGACCCAGTGAATTCAATGTTAGCCAATCTGACATTCAAACTTGGGCAAAGGCAAAAGAGCATGATGGTCCCTATCCATTTTATCCTAGCGAACATAGTGAAGACTGGAAGAATCACCAATTGAAGCACGTTTATCCACCTTCACCTTATATTCCCCTGAGTTGTTTGTAATTATCTTCAATTTTAATTATGAAAATTGGTCAGAGAATCAAGAGATGACGCAAATTGATCAGCTTGATTTTCTGACTGAACTGATAAGCCAATGGAAAAAAAATATCAAATCAGCGAAAAACTCTACGAAAGTGCTAACTCCTTAGTTTATCGAGGTTTTCGTCATGCCAATAATCAGGCAGTTATCCTTAAAATTCTCAAAGAAAATTACCCAACGCCATCAGAACTCACTCGCTATCAACAAGAATACCAGATCACTCGCTCTTTTAATGTTGATAATATTATTAAAGCTTATGAGTTACAGCGATATGAAAACAGTTTAGTTATGGTTTTAGAAGACTTTGGTGGTCAATCTTTAAAATCATTACTAGAGCAAAGTCAATTCAACCTAGAAGAATTTTTGAAAATTGCCATTAAGATTGCTGAAGCTTTAGCTGTTATTCATAAAGCCAATATTATTCACAAAGACATTAACCCTTCTAATATTGTCTATAACCCCAAAACCGAAGAACTTAAAGTTATTGATTTTGGTATTTCTAGCCAGTTAGCTCAAGAATTTATCAGCGTTATCTCTCCCCATCAATTAGAAGGAACGTTAGCTTATATTGCACCTGAACAAACAGGAAGAATGAATCGTGGACTTGACTATCGTAGTGATTTTTATGCCCTTGGAGTCACTTTTTATGAACTTTTAACCAACAGACTTCCTTTTGAAACTACAGACCCAATGGAGTTAGTTCATTGTCATATTGCTCAAGACCCTTTACCCCTACACGAACTGATTCCAGACCTTTCCTTGGCTGTGTCTAATATTATCAAAAAACTATTAGCAAAAACCCCAGAAGAAAGATATCAGAGTGCTTGGGGAATTAAAAATGATTTAGAAATTTGTCTCAATCAACTCAAAAGAGGGGAACAGATTCAGCTATTTTCTTTAGGAAGTCGGGAGCTTCCAGAAAAATTTCAGATTCCGCAAAAACTCTATGGTCGAGAATTAGAAGTTGAAAAACTCCTAAACATTTTTGAAAAAATCAATCAAGGCTCATCTGAATTGATCCTGATTTCGGGTTATTCTGGGATTGGTAAAACAGCTTTAGTCAATGAAATTTACAAACCAATTACACGCCAACGAGGACGAGTTATTAAGGGCAAATTTGACCAACTACAACGATATATTCCCTATTCAGCAATTACTAAAGCTTTTCAAGATTTAGTAAAACAGTTGTTAAGTGAACCAGAAAGACATCTTGAAACCTATAAAGACAAGATTCTAGAAACTTTAGGAAATAATGGTCAAATTATTGTTGAGGTTATCCCTGAACTCGAAAAAATTATTGGTAAGCAACCTCCTGTAGAACCACTGGGTAAAACGGAAAGTCAAAATCGCTTTAACTTATTTTTTAAGCGTTTTCTCACGATTTTTTGTCAACCAGAACATCCCTTAGTGATTTTTATTGATGATTTACAGTGGGCAGATTTATCTTCTCTAAATTTAATTGAGCAATTAATTTTAGAGCCAGATATTAACTATTTTCTCCTAATTGGTGCTTATCGAGATAATGAAGTGGAAACAACTCATCCACTAATGCACACTTTAGGCAAAATTAATCAAGCCCAAAAAACAATTAATACGCTCTCTCTTTCACCTTTAAAAAGCAGAGAGATTAATCAATTAATTGCCGATACTCTAAATTGTTCTAGAGAATTAGCTAAACCCTTAGGGGAATTACTCAGCAGAAAAACCGAGGGTAATCCTTTTTTCTTAACCCAATTGTTTTATTCTCTCTACGATAGAAAATTCCTGTTTATTAGGGAAAATTTAGATTTAAAGAAAGCGAAGTACACAAAACAAGTTTATTGGCAATGGAATATACAACAAATTGAAAGTTTATCTATTACTGATAATGTAGTTGATTTAATGGTGAATAAAATTAAAAAATTATCTCAAAATACGCAACAGGTTCTCAAGTTAGCAGCTTGTATTGGCAATCAATTTAATTTAGAAATCCTTAGGATTATTAATAATAAATCTGAAACTATTACCGCTCAAGAACTACAGTTAGCTCTAGATGAAGGCTTGGTGATTCCCCTAGACAAAAATTATAAAATTCCTCTATTATGGAATGGAGAAGATTTGTCAAATAACAAGCTACAAGATGCTTTTAACTATTCTGCTGATATTTATTATCGATTTTTACATGACCGAGTACAACAAGCAGCTTATTCTCTTATTTCTGAAGAAGAAAAAGAATGTTTTCATCAGCAAATAGGACGTATTTTATTAGAAAAATATCAAGCAGAGCATCAATTAGAAGATAAAATATTTGATACTGTTAATCAACTTAATCAGGGAGCAATATTAATTACCGATCAGTTAGAAAAAAATCAACTGGCTAAGTTAAATCTAAAAGCAGGAAAAAAGGCAAAAGCATCAACAGCTTATGATTCGGCTTTAAGATATTTAGAAAAAGGATTGGAATTGTTGACATTAAATAGCTGGAAAACTGATTATCAATTAACTCTAGAACTTTATGTTGAAACCTTAGAATCTCTTTACTTAAATACTAAATTTTCTCAAATTGAAAAAATATCTGACACTATCTTAAAAGAAGCTAGAGACATATTTGATAAACTCAAGGTATATGAAATACAAATCATCTACTACTTTACAATTTTTCAACCTCAAAAAGCGATAGATATTGCCCTCAATGTTTTACCAGAACTAGGTATCAAAATTTCTCTTCAAGAAAATGAAATCAAAAAAAGAATTAGTAATCGCCAGAGATACATAAAGTTGCTTTTAAAAAATAAATCGATTGAAGACTTGGCCGATAATTTGATAATGACTGACAATAAAAAACTAGCAGCTATTAAAATAATACTGCAAATTCGCTCTGCTTCAAATACAACTAATTTTCTTCTATTTACGGAATTAGTATTAACTTTAACTTATCTCTGTATCAAATACGGCAATCCTCCACAAGCTTCTACGATTTATGCTTTTTATGGAATGCTCATGTCGGGAATGACAGCAGAAATTGATTATGGTTATAAGTTTGGAAAACTAGCAATTAACTTATTAGAAAAAGATGATAATCAAAAATTTCAAGCCGAAATATTTTTTTTATATTATGCTTATATATGGTGTTGGAAAAATCCACTAAATGAGCAAGTCATTCAAGAAAAATTACTTTATGGCTTGCAACAAGGACTTAATACAGGACACAATGAATATGTTGGGTTTCTCGCACAGGCCTATTGCGCTATCAAGTTTTTAGGAGGATGCCAGTTAGAAGAAGTAGAACGAGATTGTGAAAAATACATTCATTTTGTGGAAAAACTTAATCAAGAGTATTCTCATAAATTCTTAGTTATTTTGACAAATACTGCTAAAAATGTACGAGATATTAATCACCATCAAGATTTTTTATTGCTAGGAACTTCCCAAGAGGAAGAAGATAAACATCTCCAAGAATATCTTGACCAAAATAATCAATGGTTACTATTTATTTATTATTTCGGAAGAATGATTGATTATTATATTTTTAATGATTTTGTTGCCTCCTTAGAAAACAGTCAACATACAGAAAAATATGTAGCGGTAACAAGCGGTGCAGCCCTATTTAAAGCACAACATAATTTCTATTCATCGTTGAGTTTTCTAGCTTATTATCATGACACAGAGCAAAATGATCAAAGAAAATTACTACAACAAGTAGATAACAATCAGCAGAAGATGGCAATATGGTCTAGTCATTGTCCAGCAAATTTTCAACATAAATATGATCTAGTTGAAGCAGAAAAAGCGAGAGTCTTAGGTCAAAACTGGGAAGCTCAAGAATTTTATGAAAAAGCCATTCAAGGAGCAAAAAAATATGAATTTATCCATGAAGAGGCTTTAGCCTATGAACGTGCCTCTGAATTTTATTTTACTTTAGGTAGAGAAGAAATCGCTAAACTATATCTCAGAAATGCTTATCATTGTTACATTCGTTGGGGTGCAAAGGCCAAAGTTAAACAATTAGAAGAAGAATACCCTCAATATTTATTAGGCATCAGCAATCAAAACAGATCTAAAGGACTGAGTACCACCATTTCAACTACTGGTAATGATGGAGCAGTTCTGGATTTAACCACTATTCTCAAAGCTTCGCAAGCGATTTCTGGAGAAATTAAACTGGAAAATCTCCTAACAAATTTAATGAAAATTGTCATTGAAAATGCAGGAGCGCAGAAAGGTTATTTGATTTTAGAACAGCAAGGAAATTGGGTCATTGAAGCTCAAGGAACAATTGCTCAAGAAACGGTTAATATACTACAATCAATTCCCATAGAATCTATCGACCATGATAACTCAATTCCCATTTTACCCACTAGCATTATTAATTATGTCGCTCGGACAAAAGAAACTATCGTTTTAAATGATGCCACATCTGAAGGTCAATTTACCAATGATTATTATATTGTGGCTAAAGAAACTAAATCCATTCTTTGTACTCCTTTACTCAATCAAGGTCAATTAAAAGGAATTGTTTATTTAGAAAATAATTTAACCACAGGCGCATTTACCTCAGAAAGAGTTGAACTGTTAAATATTTTAGTGGCTCAAGCTGCTATCTCTATTGATAACTCAAGACTCTATCAAACCTTAGAACAAAGAGTAGAAGAACGGACAAAAGAACTCACAAATACTTTAGAGGTACTGAAAGCAACTCAAGCAGAACTTATCTTTGAAAATGACCTGCTTAAAACTGCTGAACAACCTTCCAAATTTGTCTATCAAGTGGGGGGCAGTTTACCGATTGATGCACCGAATTATGTGGTTCGACAAGCTGATCGCAATCTTTATAAAGCTCTCAAACAAGGTCTATTTTGCTATGTTTTAAATGCACGTCAAATGGGAAAATCTAGCTTAATGGTACGGATGATGGGTCAATTACAAAAGGAGGGAATTAGATGTGCAGTAATTGACTTAACTCGGCTAGGAACAGACAATATTACCCCCGAACAATGGTATAAAGGATTAGCCGTTGATCTGCTCCGCAGTTTTGGATTAATCAAAGAATTGAAAACTTTTAAAGCTTGGTGGAGTGAACAATTAGACCTGCCTCCTGTACAACGATTAGGACAATTTATAGAAAATTTTCTTCTAGTTAATGACGATTTTAATCAGCGGCAATCTGGAAAATCGACTGTTATATTTATTGATGAAATTGATAGCATTTTAGGGTTAAAATTTGATGTCTCTGACTTTTTTGCTTTAATTCGTTCTTTTTATAATCAGAGAGCGATTCAACCTCAATTTCAAGAGCTAACTTTTGCCTTTTTTGGTGCTACCACACCTTCAGCTTTAATTACTGACCCCCAGAAAACACCTTTTAATATTGGTAACGCTATTGAATTAGCAAGTTTTAAAGAACACGAAGCTCAACCTTTATTATATGGGTTAACAGAAAAAGTCAGTAATCTTCAGACCATGCTCAAACAAGTCTTAAGCTGGACGGGAGGGCAACCTTTCTTAACTCAAAAACTCTGTCAACTGATGCGGGATAGTGAGCAACCAATCCCCTCTAATCAAGAAGAACAATGGTTGGCCAACTTAGTAGCAGAAAAAATTATTCAAGATTGGGAGATGCAGGATCAACCCGAACATTTAAAAACCATTCAAGATCGCCTTCTTCAAAGTCCAAACCGACCCCAGTTATTAACCTTGTATCGACAAATCCTCCATCAAGAACCAATACAGATTGATAACAATCCCTATTTACCTGAGTTATTTTTATCTGGATTAGTGGTAAAGCGTCACGGGAAAATGGACGTTCATAATCGGATTTATCAGACGATATTTAATAATGATTGGCTTGAGCGATCACTGTCTTAATACCATGGTTCAAAAATTTATTTATACTGAACCAGTATATTGACTTATAAAGTACTTTTGATACAACTGACAACTGACAATTGCTTTATTTTCTCTGAGTTTAATTAAACCCATACTATTAAGTTTGTAAGCAATAATTGGATCGACTATCATTGGTTGATTACCTTGACAAATATGTTGAAAAACATCGGCAAGTTCGGGTTGTTTTTGTAAACTGACCCAGTGCAGCTGTAAATGAGAGGAATAAATACCCGTTGATGTAGTTGCTGATTTGATTAAATCTGGCATCGTGATTTGCTCTTGGCTAAGATGATAAATCGCTAAATGAATCAAGGCAGGATGTCCCCCCACTAAGTCGATCAACTGTTGAATTTCGTTGTTTGCTAATTCATTTAATTGATATTTTTTTGCCAATTCTGCCACTTGTTCTTGACCAAAACCCTGTAACTCTATGGGTAATCCCACATTAAAAGGAGACTGTTCTAATCGCAGAGAAACATAAGATTCTGTGGATTGAACAATAATTAAACGTAATTTCTGCCACAGGGGAGATCGCTTAGATTCTTCATAACAAGCTCTGATTAAAGGTAAAAAATCTTCTGCTACTTTCGGATGTTCAAAGACTCGATGCACTTCGTCTAAAGCCAATACCAGTGGCTGTTTTATCTCTCGTAAAATATACTCTTCAAAATAAATTGTCCAACTCATTTTAATTCCTATATCTTCATCCCAATAATCATCTAATTTGGCTTCTAAATTCAACTGCCGAGCGCAATTACGGCAAATCCAGCGTAA
>NZ_JASJFG010000246.1:0-1336 GCF_030065375.1 Microcystis sp. M49636_WE2
ACTCACCATGACCGAGATATTAACGCCAGTAAAAACATTTTGGCCGCAGGGCTTGCGGTGTCAGTCTGTAGAGCGACCATAAGACCAGAACAGAGTAAAACTGGGGCGGCAGGTGCGGAACCCCGCAAGGGAAAGAAGCAGAAACCTAAATCGTGAGGTTTGGGAATCGCCGTCCGTTTACGGCGGTGAGGATGTCAAAAATTAGCGAACTCTCATCTATCCGTGTTATTAGAAATTGGTATCATTCGGCTGTCTTTAATCATTTTAGGCGTTCTTTTCGCCCTTGGCCTTTTCCTTGAGGCTATTTTAAGAATTGTCTTCGGGTTCGGTAATCCGCTTATTTACGAAGCTGATGCCGAAATTGGCTATCTTTTGGCTCCTAATCAACAAACGCGCCGGTTTTCCAATTTTATCGCCGTTAATCAGTATTCGATGCGGAGCGAGCCGATTACACCCCAACGGCCTCCGGAGACGACGAGAATCATGTTAATCGGTGATTCGATCGCTAATGGCTCCTGGTGGACGGATCAAAAAGAGACCATTGCTGCTTTAATCACCAAAAATTTAGGCCAAAATCTGACGGGTTCAGTGGAGGTTCTCAATGCTTCGGCCAATTCTTGGGGACCGCGCAATCAATCGGCCTATCTGCGACGTTTCGGCATCTTTGAATCCCAGGTGATCGTGTTATTAATGAACACCGATGATCTGTTCGCTTTAGCTCCTAGTTCGGCGGTGGTGGGACGAGAAATTAATTATCCCGCTCGCCGGCCAGCTTTAGCTTTAATCGAGTTGTACGATCGATATTTTAAGCGTTATCCTCCCCTACCACCGGTGCAAGAAGGAGGCGATCGAGTGGGCAATAATTTAACCGCTCTTGCCCAAATTCAAGCCCTTGCTCAGGCTAATCAAGCCCGTTTAATTATCGCTATTACTCCCCTCATTCGCGAAGTTAAAAAACAGGAGCGAGATCATGAATTAAAGGCCCGTCAAAGACTAGCAGATTTCACCAGCAACCAGCAGATGTTTTATCTAGATTTTCTGCCCATTTTTCAAGCTCATCCTAATCCTGATTCCCTCTATCGCGATAATATTCATCTCAGTGGAGACGGTAACGAGTTAATTAGTCAAAAACTGACCGAGGCAATCAAAAAGGTCTTTTAATTAGGGTCTGCTGAAAAACTTTTTCGTGGGGGCAGGGTGTGGGGTGTGGGGTGTAGGGTTTTACCCATTTTCAGAGGGTCAATTACCTAATTTTCAGGGAAAAAGTGCCTAAATTTCCCCCCCGATCCCCCCAATGTCTGGCACTTTTTGATGGGAAAAAAGTCTAAAATTCTTA
>NZ_JASJFG010000369.1:0-30634 GCF_030065375.1 Microcystis sp. M49636_WE2
GAGTTAGTGGGTTTTTAGGTTGGCATATTTACCAAAAAACTCGCTCATACTGGGCAAGTTTTGGTACATACTTTAATCACAATGTCAATAGTAATGACCCGAATTTAATTAAAATTAACTTAACAGACTTAGCCGCAGTTAGAGAACTTTTTCAACAGATTAAACCCGACGCGGTAATTCATGGGGCTGCCCAATCAAAACCGAATCTCTGTCAAGAATTTCCCCAAGCATCCGAGGCAATTAATCTGACAGCTTCTCTAGAAATTGCCCGTTTATGTAGTCAATATCAAATACCGCTAGTTTTTACCTCTACCGATTTAGTTTTTGATGGTAAAAATGCCCCCTATTCCGAAAATGATCCCGTTTCTCCCGTCAGTGTCTATGGTGAGCAAAAAGTAGCGGCAGAAAAGGGTATTTTAGCAATATATCCTCGGGCGGCCATTTGTCGAATGCCTTTGATGTTTGGTTCCCCTTCTCCCACCGCTAATAGTTTTCTGCAACCCTTTTTAAAAACCCTCCAAGAGGGAAAAGAACTATCTCTATTTACTGATGAATATCGGACGGCTGTTGGGGTTAATAGTGCAGTGAATGGTTTACTTTTGGCATTAGAAAAAGTGCAAGGGATTATTCATCTGGGGGGTAAAGAAAGAGTTTCTCGTTATCAATTTGGTTTACTAATGGCGGCGGTTTTTAACCTTCCCAAAGAACAAATAAAACCCTGTTTACAGTCAGATGTTCCCATGAGTGCGCCCCGTCCCCAGGATGTTTCTCTTGATAGTTCTCTCGCTTTTTCTTTGGGTTATCAACCATTAAGTATTAAAAGCGAATTAGAGGCAATTAGAGATGAAATTATCTGAACAAAAGCGGACTATATTAATTATCTTGCTCCTTTTTTTTACCGCTATTCTCATGACCAATTATTTTGAGGTAGGGATGACGGGAGTGTTAGCTTTTTTCGTTGCCTATCTTTCTAAAGGAATGCGAAAATTTAAGTAGGGTATGCTGAAAAAGCCTGAAATGCCGATAGGAAAAAGGTAAAATATCCTAAAAGTCCTGCACTTTTTTTTCAGTACAGATGTATAGAATCTCGGCGGCAACTCCATCAGAACCGGAATCATTTGAACTGCCCTTTGCAACTTAATTGGCGTATTTACCTGCTTATTCTCCCGAATTATCTCCTATTTTAGTCTTTTCTTAAGTCATTTTTTAAGCATTTGGTTATAAACTTGTCGTGAAAGAATTGGGAAAAACTCTTTATCTTGATAAAACTTTTTTTCATCTCCAAAGACAACTAAAATATAATGAGCTTTGTTATCAGGACTGACGATAATAGCCGCATCATTTCGATTATTAAATGTCCAGCCCATCTTAGCATAAAATTGAGTGTTAACCGGGAGAGATTGACCTAAAAAGTTTTGGATAGGATTAAAAGGTTTTTCTTTCCACGCTTGAGGATGTAAATCTCGTTTAATTAATTGTTTAATCGCTTGGCTATAAGCTGGCGAAATGGCTTGTTCTTGCTCAATTTCGAGCAGTAATCTAGCAACGCTATAGGTATTTAAATAATTTCGTCTCGGGGGTGAGCTTTTGCCGTTAAGCTGACGAATTTGTTGGTCTGGTCCTGCTGGATCCTCGAGTAGATTGGGGATAGGAAAAGTTTTCTGACTAATATTAAGGGGGTAATTAACAGAATCAACAAAATAGGATGCAAAAAAATCATTAAGAGCATAACGTTTTCTCCTCCATTCGTTGAGTTTTTCTGGTGCGAGGTCTTTTTGACTCGATTTGGTTTGAGTAATGTCATCAACAATAATACTAGCTGATTCATTATCGGAATCTTTAATCATTTTAGAAATAACTTTGAGTTTTTCTGGAGGAATTTGATTCGGCTCAATTCCTTGATAATAATATTGACTATAGAGAACTACTAGCCAGAAAAGCTTGACAATACTAGCCGGATATCTCAATTCACTATCTTGATAAGCAGCATAAGCGCAACATTCAGATTGATTTAAGTCAACTAAACTGATAGATAATTTATCTATTGGTAACTTTCTAGATCGAGCTAAACTTACAATATTGTCAACGATTTTTTGCAATTCTTGATCTTGATAAAAAGTAGGCGACTGTTTAACGTTATAAGTTAGCTGATTAGACTGACTAGGAAGTTGAGGTGTTAAAGGTGTTAGGGACAAATCATTAACGGGCGTTTTTCTGGGCAGATTAGTTGTATTTTGCGAGCTTACTATCAGGTTAATTTGATAATCTAAGTTATCTTCTTGCGTCTCTATGACTAGCGAATAGTCGCCTGTTTCCGACAGAATCGTTTTATAATCTCCTTGAAGATTTTGGTATTTATTACTTGGAAAAACTAGGCTTATTTTTTGATTAGTTGTTAATTGCAATTGCTGTCCTTGAATGCCCTGAAATTCATAACATAGGGTTTTATTGTGATCAACTTTACCTCCAATGGACTTAGGAACACCGTTAATTAACAATAATTTAGTTATCCTACAGGATTCGTTTTTGGAGGAGTTTAAGATGAGATACAGAGCGATTGCAGATGTTACAAAAAAAGAAATTAAGATGGGCAAAAACCTAGACCATTGGATATGGTAAGTCTTCGATTGTGTTCTGACTTTTATTGACTTTATTCTTTTTCTTTCCATGATTAAGTTCCTACCTTATAGTTAAGAATTTTCCAATTTCCACTCTCTTTTTGAAACCAATAGGTAACATTTTTTTGATAAGTCTGGGTTGGGGTTCCACATCCAGCACTTCTGGGACCATGGAGTGTAAGTTGTTCCGTTACATTGACTGTTATTGAAGGTGACGAACCTGAAGGATCAAAAGAGACTATCCGATTAATATTGGAAAAATCATAAGTATAATAACAGCCTTTAGAGCGCAGCCAACCCACTGTCCCCCCACAGATTCCATCATTACATTTTTCTAAGGTATTAGAATAAAGTTCTCCGGTGGCGTATTGCTTTACTAAGCTGTCGTCAAAAGAAGAACCGAAAGCTTGTCTTTTAACTTCATACCAACGTTTAACAAGTTTTGCTGCTTCATCTTGTGTGAGATCATGGGAAGATGAGGGAGATGGAGAGAGTCTTGGTGTCGGTGTCGGGGAAGAAGCGAGCGTTCCTAAACTTATATCTATCTTAAAAGTTTTAGAACCTTTGGGGGCAGCAATTTGCAGCAAATACTTTCCGTCTTCTGGCAATTTTGTTCCTTGTAAAATTTGATTGTCTGGACTATAAAGCCACACACAGATATCATCATCTGTGTTATAGCTAAGGTTTTGTCCTGACTTTCCTGTAAAAGTGTATCCGACAGCTTTAGTGGCACTAACCTGATTAGATTTGGTGATAGTTTCAGTGGTTAGGTTAACATTTTCTAGATTTTCTGCCATGAGAATAGCTGTGGGTTTTTGAGGACATTCTGAAGTTGTTTGAGGTTGATTAAACTGAAAATTACAACTACTGAGAAAAAAGAGAGATGAATAAATAAGGATCTGTTTCATGACTTTACAAGTGCCGAAAATATTTAGGATTAGTTTTGTTTTTCCTTTAACCATTTTCCCCAATAATAAAAAGGAATAACTCCTCCCAAACCAAGAGCAAGAAAAATACAAATAAGCATTAATATTCTGGTTTCTAAGGGAAGTGTGCGCCCAAAAAAATCAAGGGTATAAGGTTTAGATTGTGATGCTACTTTTTGAGTAAAAACTGTGGCTACATATTCACCTCCTCGTCGAACGTTGGGTTGGATATAACTAATTTCGTATCGTCCTTGAATCGCATCAAGGAAAATTTCTAATTTCTCGGCAATTTCATCAGCATCACCAGCAAATTCAGTAACTCCTCCTGTTAACTTCGCAATTTCCGCTAACTGTTTTTGATCTACAAATTCTTTTTCTAGTTGCTCTCTAGTTTCTTGGGATAATTTTGGGTTATTAATATCTCCACGAACAGCAGGTTTACCTAAGGAATATTTTTTGCCTAATTGTTGTGGGGTTAAGCCATATCCTAGGGTATGAACAACAATATCTTTATTGTTCTGAAGATTGGCTAAAGTTTTCTGAATTTCTTGATAATTACTATTATTATCAAAGCCATCAGAAAGGAGAATAATTGAGAGTCGTGGTTGAGGTTTTAAAGGGTTTCCTTCTTTATCTTTAGGATAGAAACGACCTTCTTTATCGTTTTTAAAAAATTTGACGGTTTCCTTGAGAGCTTGATAGAAATTAGTCGTTGCACAAGGAGTTTTATTCGCAAGACTACCTAGAAAATTAGTTAGTTTAACATCTTGCACTAAACTAAAATTATTGAGAGTTTCTGAAGTAACTTTTGGGTAATAATCACAGGCTCCAGGCTTATCATTTTTACCTTCTACCCCAAAGGGAACAATAGATAAATAGGTGTTGCCTTTACGCTCTGAGGCTAATTTAATAAATGTTCCCAGCGCGTTAATTGCTGCATCTAATTTTCGCTTTCCTTTAGCAACCGCTTTGGCATCACATTTTGTGTTGAGATCCTGAGAACAATTCATACTACCACTAAAGTCGATGAGAACGACAATCCAAGCATCAGGAGGAGTCGTTTCTCGGGGAGACTTCCAGTCAAAAGGTAGTTGTTTTCCTTGATAAGTTTTGTTGTTTTTTTTATCAAGAACTTTCAGATGAAAGTCACTTTCAGCTAAACCCATAATCGGTTTACTTTCTTCTCCTGTCACTTGAATTTGAAGAGTCACTTTATCGTCGATGTCCTCAATATCTGTGATTTCAGGTTTAATTCCCCAAGCTGGGGTAATAAGAGCGGTTAACATAATCATTGATAAACTAAGCTTGTGGGTCAAGGAAGCGATTGTAGAAGACGAAACGATAGATTTTGGGTTCATCGGGGTTGTGGTTATCTTTAACATGGAAGGTTATCAGGTTATTGTGTTTAAGGGTAATTTTTTCGTTGCTAGTTAAACGTCTGCCATTGAGTTCAATAAGGTTGTAAGATGTTGGGTTAGGATCTAAAATGGCATCACGGCTGATAATTTTGATGTCAGCAATATGGGGGGGGAGTCCGGGGAGATAAATATCCGATCCTCTTTCTACACCATCAGAACCTTTAGTTTTGGCGACAGAACCAATTTTGATGATTCCTTTGGCGGGAAGTTGAATCGACAGTCCTTCTTCGATTTTTTCGGCATCCGATTCACTGACAAATTTGAGCGTTTTATGGATGTTAGGAAAGACTGAATTAATGGATGTAAATTGAGGATCAATGCTTTCGAGTTCGGGAATGATTTTCCTGTACTCGAATCCTTTACCGGCTCTCAGTGCCGCCATGTAGCTAGGAGAATTAGTAATGGTAAAGGTTAGGCCGAGCAATAAGCCTAAAATGGCAAATCCGAGGGGATCTTCTGCTTTTCTAAACGCTTCTGAGGTGCCTAACCATTGACGAATAAATTCAAAGATTCCCACCGCTACTAAACTGGCAACACCCGCACCGATGATGCTAGTATATAACCGTTGTCGAAAGCGATCGCGATCCCCCGCTTCCATGCTGTAAAATTGCCAAGTAAGTCCTTCGGCTAATCCAACGGCTGCACCGACAAAAAGCCAACCTAAAAGTCTGCCTGGAAATTCAGCAACTCCAGATTGAATTAATAGCTGAAAGATTCCACCCGCAGCTAATCCAGCAATCAATCCGATTAAGGTGGCAATTAATAGGGGAACTAAAGCAATCCGAAAGTTGAGTTTAGGACGGGTGGGATTACTAATAAATATTTCATTCATTACCATCCCAATCCCTAAGGATATAGCGACGCAGGGGAAAAGAACCACCTCTGGAAACCGAGACAGGATTTTTAAATCAGTCAAGAAAATCTGACCGATATTCCAGCCAATTAAAGCCGAGGTTATTCCTGCTAGTATGTAAAGCCAAATTCTCATAGGTTTAAAAATTATCCTGGTGGGGGAGTTGACGAATCGATAATTGGTTTTACTTTACCGCAAATTGGTGTATCACTTAATGTTTCACCCAGTTGAGCAGCTACATCACACTTCAAAAGGTTATAGGTATTCCTTTCATAGTTAATCACTCCATCAACATCAATCTTAATAGATTGCTCCTTTTTAAGTCTAGATTTAAGACTTTCTTGGTATTGTAAAATAGCTTTAACCCAAGCTTCTTTATCTGCTGGTTCAGTCATACGACTAAGGGAAATCCTAAATTCATTATTGGGATCAAGAACATTAATTACATTATATGAAGATGAAACAGAAAAAGCCTCATCTAAATCTAATTCTTTTACTAAAGTTTCTAAACTAGATTTGGTCTTTTGTGGTTTATCAAATTCCGAGACGGCCTTTTCAATTTTTTGGTCTCTTGTCGGAGATGGGGATGGGGTTGTTTCTTTAGCGGTAGTTTTAGCCACTTTAACTTTAGAAAACCCTAGCTTTTTACAATTGTCAGCAGTTGCTTGAGTTGCTTGCAGTTGCATATTTTTAAGCAGATTACATTTGAGAGCTTGATAAGTTATTCCATCCTTATCAATAATGCCATCAATATCATCAGAATTAGATGGTGTAACTTTATATAATTGATAATATATGATTGCCTGAATCCACTTGTCTTTATCTTTGTCTATAGTTTTAAGATTGAGATAGTTATTAGAAGTAGAGGAGTTACCAGCATTGGAAGAATAGGTAGGATCGAGAATTTTTGAAATAGCTTCATCAATCTCATTCTTGTTAGGTTTAAAAGCATCTGCTCTAGTAGTTTGCTTCAAATATTGTTGAATTTGTAGTAATGACCCTTTAGTCTTTGGAAAGCTTTTGATCGCTTCTTTAATAATCGGCGATTCTGAATTGTTTGATCCTCCGGGTAAACCGGGTACAGATAAATTAGCTAAATTCAATAATCTTTGAAGGAAAAATCCTCCTAAAGTGAATATAAGCAAAAAATAAATAATAGGAATAATACAGCCAGCTGCTCCACCTTTAACTTTAAGCAGATAAGATAGAAGCAACATTGCTATTTTTTTTGTTTGTATAAATACCAGTTCTTGCCAAGGTATATCTCTTTGAACTTTAATATCAAAATTCTTATCTTCATCCCCCTTCAATTTATGGCGTTTATATACGTCACTAGGAATCTTTTCCTGGGCGAGATGATAAAAGAAAACGGTTAAACTAGATCCTTTATACTGTTCGTCAGATGACACTTCTAGTTTATCAAATAGGCGAGCGAGATGGATGTATTTTTGAGTTGTTTGATCAGGATCAAAAGGATGATTCCAAACTCTACTTAATTCATCTTTAATTTCTTGCCAACGTGCATCATTTAACACATAAAATTCTTTTTCTTTTAAACCTTCTGTTTCCGTGCTTAGATAACCTGCTTTTTTCTTTAAATCTTGTCTTAATCCCACACTTGTGTAAATTTTATATGTTCCTCCCCAGAGTCCGACTTCATCTAATAAGAGTTTAGCTGTAGCATCTATCAGGTCTGGCTGCTTAATGATATGAAGAATAAGTATATTAATACCTTGCTTAACTTGATTAAATATTAATGAGTTTGGCTGAGTAATAGCTTTTACAATCTCCCCTTGAAAACTCTGAGATATTGGATAATCATCCTCCTGTTTTTTCATTATCCAAGCGACAAAATCTGGCAGCTTTTCAGGGCAAATTATGGCTTGTAGCGTCAAGAGACGTACTTTAAAGTCATCATAAATTTGTTGCTCATAAGCATCTTTGGAGCCTTGTCCTTCAAATATGGAATTCCAAAAGGTTGTATAATCCTGTTGAATTTTAGGATTGTTCAAAGCATCTTCGATAGGGGCTAAATTTTCTTGAAAGTTTCCTGTCCGGCAGGAATTCTTAATAGCAGTTCTGATTAGGGGTTCTTCGGGTATAGCCGGGGGAAGTTGAGGAATACTGTTTATTGTGGCTCTTATGGTCTCCTCTGCTTTTTTACTGGCGGGATGAATGACTAAAAAGCGATTTGGTTTCTCTAAAGCCTCCACATTACAGGCCCAAGAAATCAATTCATTATATTTTGCTGGGTCAGTTTTAGAGGCAATTTTATGAATGATTAAAGCAGTATATGGTGGCTGTTTTTGAGTAATAATTATCGGTGTTTTTCCTTCCCAAATCCCATCCAACTCAGGCGGAATATAGTCATTAATTTGAGTCCCAGTATCGTCATATTCTGTAAACCAATCGACTTGTTTATGATCGGAGGGGTTAAAAGTTGGCATTCCATTTTTCATGTACCAAGATACAAGATCAGGCAGCTTACCCCTTCCCTGACACAAGAAATAACGATAGAGAGATGCACCCCGTCCCCGTTCATCTATCCCCCGTGTGACGACGGCAATGACTGACCAAGCTTCCTGATTGTATTCAACTTCCCGTCCAATAATGGCAGGATTTTGGCTAGATGCGCCTTCAGAAACGGCAAATTCCCGATTTTTGATTGCTAACTGTACAGGTGTAGGAATTTTAGCAAGGGTTGAGTTCATGTACTCTCCCGAAAAACCCTGCGATTTCCACTCACCAGCACCGCCAGTGCCATCCACTAAAATACCCGTGCTAAATTCATGAATGTGAATAGTAGTCATTGTTTTAATCCTTATCTAATTCTTTGTGATGTTGACCGGTACAAAGCCAGTAAATCGGGGAAACTAAACCAAAGGGTCGCCACCGTCTCGGATCGCGGATAATAGAAGTTGTTCCTTGGCGATCGCGTTGTTTTTCGATCGAGTTGGGTTCGGGATAATTTGTTCCCAACGTACCAAAGGCAGAAGTGGCAAAATAGTCCACTTCACCTCCTCCCCTATCTACCCAGTTTTCTAATTTATTTTGCATCAGAGGAAAGCGTCTTTGTGTCAATTTTCTCGGTTCATGACGACTCACCCACAGTTGACTCAGTTCGCACTTACTAACCGCAAAAGCAACGCGGCGCTGTTTGGGATTAATATCCACCCTGTCTAGGGCTGCTAAAAACTTTTCTAGTCCAATAGCATAGTCTTTATCTTTGCGGTGAGAGGTTCCATCCACTAACAATAAAAGACCTGTAGCCACCACACAGTCTTCGAGATAGTCAACTAAGCGCGGATCGCCGGTTTTGTTAATGAGATCCCGAAGAAACTCGCCGGAATAATCTTTACAGTTAACATTGAGACGTATTGCGCTAGAAGATAGGCCTCTTTGCAGATTTTTCAAAGAAAATTGTTCTTTGAGAACAATACTCAATCCATAATCTTTGACTTCATCAACGGTGGCTTCTAGGGGAGTTGGTTCTAATTCTAGTCCCTGTTCCAAGATGTTCTGTGCCATGTTCATCAGTTGTGCGCTGGCTTCTTGGTTCCCCACTGGAGTCACCGATTGAACTGGACTATCGGCCTTAGCATTGGGCCAATAGGCAAGGGAAGCCATATAGGCGGTTTTACCAGCACTGCGATCGCCAATAACCCGTATTTCGGCATTGGCATCTTTTAATTCAGGAGCTTTTGGTTTTAACCAGTCAAACCCTTTCATTTTTGGCTCCTTGATTTGGTTTTTTACTGAGCCAATAGAGAGGTTCAATTAGATTATAAGGTTGCCATGAGTTTGGTTGTCTAATCACCGAAGCCGGTTCTTCTCCTTTCATCCGATCTTCTCGGTTAGGACGGGGATTATCTCTGCCTAAAACGCCAAAGGTAGAAAGGGCAAAAAAACGCAGATTTTGGGGAATAACTTTTGCTCGCAAGGTTTTAGTAGTTTCTCGTAAATGGACAGCGAACAAATCAATTTCTGGGTCAAGCCTACCGGGCCAAATTTCTCCTCTTTCACATTTACTCATAACTATTGCTAACTTCAAATTCTGAGAACGACCCCGCTCATCCATTAATTTAAGGAATTGTTTCATGATTCTGTTATAAAAGTTATCAGTTCCGGGTTCCCATCCTGTTAGCATAATTAGACAGCCGATGACATCGGTAAAACATTCATTAATAAAATCTTCATGGATAGGCTTTCTTGCACTGGGACTGGCAATTGCCTCAAAGACTTCTCCGGGATAATCTCTAGCGGTTAATTGAAAAGTCTCCGTGGAACTATACCAATAGGGTTTGGCTGTGATACCAAAGGAATAAAACGGTAAGTCATCTACTGACTCAATCTCTTGTCCGATGACAGTTCTATCTAGATCGGCCGCCTGTTTGAGAATATTTTCAGCTTTTTCTGCAAGTATTCTTGTGGCAGGATTTTGGGGGTTGACAGTAAATAGTTTTTTGCCTTGTTTGTGTTCTTTGAAGTAGGACAAAGCAGCTAAATAGGTGGTTTTTCCTGCTGCTGTCGGTCCAATTACAACAATATTTCCACTGGTCATTTTTACTCCTATTTTAACTTTATTTTGCGAGATGACTGCCCAAATAAATCCAGGGGAGTTCTAATAATTTTCGATTATATATGCTCGTAATGAAACATCTAATTGTTAACCCTTGAATACTACGGTTAAGTTGATTGATTTGAGGGTGAATCGGTCGAAAATAACGCTGAAAGACATAGTTATCTCTCTCTTGCCATGTTATGGGTTGGAAATCAGGATTAAAAGCGAGTTTTCTGGCTTCTTCTTCGAGATCGATTGGGAGTAAATCGGCTTTATTTAAACAGAGGAGAAGATGCCGAATTTTCGGACAATCTTGCTGGAAAAATTCAAGCCAACGGTCAAAACGATTACACCATTGTTGTCTGGTGATAAAGTCATCTAGGTTTACTTGGCTGGTCGGTTTAATGATGTCCCGATAGGGCGGTAAAATCAACATAATTCCTTCAGCTTTTCTGATCGTTTCGAGAAATCTTTGCCACTCATCAGGTTGATTTTTTTGCCAAGATTTTCGCCAGATTTCACCGGGGGTGTCCAACCAATCCAAGGCAATCATTTTCTCTCCTGTGGGAAGGGTGACATTAACTTCTATGTACTGCTCAAAAATTGCTTCGGGAGCGATACTACCAGTTGGTTTTGGAGAGCCAAGTTCTAGGTCTAAAAAAAATCCTCTAAGATACTGATAATCGGGATAAGTAACTTTGACATAATTTCCCTTGGGGTTAGCTAATTCCAAGACTAGGTGAGTTTTACCTGTGTTGCGATCGCCAATATAAATAACTCCCAAGCACTCCACCTCCTGATCAATGAGTCATGATTGATAATTGATAGCAACCAAACAGCGATCGTGTTTAGTTTCGGTTTTATATTACTTTCTCGTAGGGATGGCTGCTTTTTATGCAAAATTTATGATTATCTTAACATAAATTTACATTCTCGATAGTACCCCGCGCCACATCCACTCTGGCTGCGATACCGAAGGCACTCCGGGAGCGAGATCGCAATTCCCTCGACAATTCCTCACAAAAAAGAATTTTAATTATCGGTTTTTGCATAAAATGCCAGGGATCTGACGAGTAGATAAAAGGGGTAGTGATCTAGAAAATGCAAGGAGAGTTCTCTGATGAGTAACCCAGACAGCAAACTTAAGCTTCTTGAAGAAATGGCACTTTTGGCTAAAAGCTCCCCTGCAAACAGCAAGGAGAGACAAAAATGGCTAACAAAACTAACCAATGAGATTCAAAACTCTAATAAAGTGTACTGTAAAAATATCTATAATTTTCCTAAGTCTGTCTATCAGGATATTTTTCACGAAGCTCTACAGCAGACTTTTTTAGAGATTTTTGAAAAAATTGATCTGTACGACCCAAGTAAAGGTAATGTCTTGGCATGGGTAAGTTTTTTGCTTGATAAGCGATTTATCGATGCTGTCAGGGAACATTTAAAACTGCGACATAGACAAGATAATGGCAAGCGAATCAGAATTTATGAGCAATCTTTGGATGTTCCTCTCCAGTCGGAGCAATCAAGCTGGAACCATGCCCCAGATACTTCCTTGCTTGATATAATCGAGCAAACTGAATCTCTCTCCCCCCAAAAAGATTGGGAGAGATTATGGGATTTTATCCAAAAAGATCCTAGAGATTGTTTTCGGCAGACTCACATCGAAAAGCATCCGGAGGCTAATTTTCAAGCAATCTGTATAAGGCGATTTAATGGACAATCTTGGAAGGAAATGTCAACAGAATGGGGAATCTCCCTAGCAACTTTAAGCAGCTTTTATCAACGCAGCATTGATAAATTACAACCAATTTTTCAAGAATATCTTTAGAAATAGGAGACAAAAACCATGATGCCACTAGCTGAACGTTTAACTTTTACAGTCCCCCTGAGCGGTGCTGATTTTAAATTAGCTCAAAAGTTTAGTTGCGAACAGAAAGATGCCGATAAAAGTAAACAGGTTTTTCTAAATACTTTAGCTGTGCTTGCTGTTAACTTTTACTGCCAGTGTTTGAAAGTAGAAACAAATTTAGAGGAAAGCACTATCGGAGATTATAATCGGCGAATTTTAATGGATAGTGCTGATTTAAAGATCGATGTTCTCGGTAAATTAGAATGTCGTCCGGTTTTGCCAAATGAAAATATCTGTTATGTCCCGTCCGAGGTATGGTCAGATCGAGTGGGTTATGTTGTGGTAGAAATTGATGAAGAAGCGAAGAAAGCTATTTTATTTGGATTTGTCGAGCAGATAGAAACTAATGAATTACCATTAGCTCAATTACCAGATATTGACAATTTAGTTGATTTACTTCTTCTGGCTAAAAACAAACAACTTCTCGAAAGAACTTTTGCCAAGAATTGGAATGAGGATGAATCAGCAGAAATTTTAAAAGATAAACAGAAAAAGCTTGTTCGTAGAGATAGTCCTGCTCTACCTACAATCGATAAATCTATTACCTCTCCTCTCTATAGAGCTAAATACATTACTCTGATAAGACGGACATTTATTCTATTGGTTAGGATAACCCCTACAAAAGAGGGAAAGTTTCAACTTCTCGTGGAGGTTGAATCATCTAAAAAAATTCCATCTGATTTGAATTTGAAGCTATTATCTTTATCCGACCAAACTTTGAAGGCAAATCCGACAAAAGGAGATCATTACATCTCTTTAAAATACACCCTTCAATTGGGAGAGAGTTTTCAAATACAAGTGAAGCGAGGAGAGGAAATTCACACAGAACAATTTTCTTTTGACTAAACCCTATTAGAACGGGATAATTTATCTAAATTTCTGATTAAAGTTTAGATAAATTGTTCAAAATTTGATCTTATATCGATGCTAAAGTAAGCTATGCCAAACCAAAAAGATTTATCGGATATTCGCAATTATCTCTACGATCAAGCTGAAGTGAGATGGTGGTACAGCTTGTGGTTATCTTTATGCGCTCAAGTTTTAGCATTAATTGCGACAGTCAACAATAAATTGTGGCTTTTAGCTATTGCCGGTTTTCTTGCCTTAATCACTCCAATAGCAGTAGCATGGTTGCGAGAATGGGCTAATAACTTGACACAAAAAGCTGATAAATGTAGAAGAATGATTTTATATGCTGATAGTTTAGGAGAAGATATTCCCAGCCATGAGTTAGCTATGGTTAGAGCTTGGACAACAGGAATTAAATTGCAACAAGCTCCTTTTACTTCTCCTTATTATTCATCTTCTCTATCTAATAGTCCACAAAGATTAATGGATATTACAACAGAATCTGCTTACTTTACTGAGTTTTTAGCGGCAAAAACGGTCAATTATTTACTGGTATTTTTAGTTATTTCAATTTTAATTTTATCAGGAATTATTTATTTTGCAGACTTCGCAACCTCTACGGCTACAATTAGCCAAGAAAATCAAGATATGAGTGGGGTAAAGTGGGCAGTTAAGGCAGCATTAACAGCTATTTCTTTTATTCTATCTGGGGATATATTACTGCTTTGGAAAAAGTATTCAGATCTGAAATTATCTGCTCAAAGTACTTTTCAAAAATGCGCCGATCTTCGTTACGATAAATCCTTATCTATTTCTGAAGCTATGCAGGTTGTTGAGGACTATCATCTAGCGTTGATTCAGAGTCCACCGATTCCTCTAAAACTTTACCTAACTTACAGAGATCCCTTAAACCAATCTTATCAAGATAGTCATTCAATTAGTTCTAATCAACCCTAATTTTTCTTGGGCAATGCCCAGCTTGCTCACAAATTATCTAATATTAAAAACATGGGAATTCCTCCTTTTAATCAGCGCGGCTTTTTGCCGCCGGGAGAACATAAATTAGATAGCTGGGAAGAGCTTGTAGAAAGATTTGGAACCACTCGAAGAAGACAACGTCTTCTAGTCGGACTAAAAAGAGTATTGCTAAATCTTCAACAAGCAGGTTGCCAAAAAGTCTATCTTGATGGTAGTTTTGTGACTAAAAAGCGAAAACCCAATGATTATGATGGTTTTTGGGAAAGTGAGAAAGTAAATCCAGAAAAGCTTGATAGTATCCTGCTGGATACTTCCTTAGAAGGATGTCGAGAGCAAAAGAAAAAGTATGGAGGAGAATTATTAACCGCAGATACGAGAGCCGTAAATGGTCAAACGATTTATGGTTATTATACAATAGATGTAGAAAGAGGAATTACTAAAGGTATTGTTTGCGTTGAGTTACAGTTAGTGGATTTACAGCTATGGTTTTGAACGAAAAGGGATATGAACTTAGAAAAGCTCAAGCTCAAGAGTTTGAGAAAGCAATAGTAGAATTTTCTGACTATGCAATTCAACATCCTGAAATCGATTCAAGAATTTTGAAAGCAAGGGAAAATTCTTTACGGACTTTGTTAGCGAGAATCAACACAGAACTGGCAGAATATGAAGATAAACAGCTAGAAAGTTTAGCTTTGGCTGCTAAAAATTATCCAAAAATTAGTCAGCAAAGATATAAAAGCTTAACGAAATTAACTAATAAAATTCAAGAATCTAATCAAGTACAAAATCAAAATATATATAGTTCTTCCCTGGATATTTCTGGAATAGCATGGCAGCAAACCTTGAAGCAAGTATTTGACAAAATCGACCAATATAATCCTAATAAAGAAACGGTATCGCAGTGGTTTTTATCGCTGTTCAAGCTTCAATATCGTAAGCTGGAAAAAGAGTCTTTATAGGTTTATTATTCATACTGACAAGACTCAGTATATAAATCTGCAAACTTTGATTCTTTTATGTTATTTATCGATGTGTCCTGGGGATTTTTAAGCTTTTTTACCTCTAAAAGAGTATTTTCAGGAATACCAATTCCCAAATTCTGATTAGGCAAATTAGGACTACCTAAATCAATTCCAATTAAGCAGCCATATTGATTGATAATAGAATTTCCATCCGCTTTTGGTTTAATTGTACCATCGAAGCTGTCGTAGAAAAATTTATAAGTTTGATTTTGTTGCATTGGATTTAGATCGGTAATTTTACTATCAATTAAATTGAGATTTGAACGAGAGTCTTCTGGAGACTGTCGAGCGGCCATATAAACTTTTTCTTCTAATGCAGCCTTAGCTTTGCTCAGTTGAGCGATTTTGTATGTTTTATTGCTGTTAAAAGTCATTATAGCTAAGTGCTGACTCACCTCTGTAATAGGTCTGTAGTTTCTGAAATCTTTTGGTCCTTGATTAGTTGATATAACAATTTGACGATTTTCTATGTTTTCTAATGATTTTGCGGTGGTTAGAATATAATAAGTTGTATCTTGTTGAGAATGAGATTTTTCTGCTTTCTTGTCATAAGCAAAAATAATACCCGCAAAAAAACTAGAGCTATTTGTTTTGGGGTCATAAACCTTAATAGTTACTGTACTTTCTTGTAATACATTTTCTACTTCAGCTTTTGACGGAGGAAATATTTTATTAATCTGTCCAGGAATATTAATCAATCTATTCTTGCTCAAAGTAGAAATTATCCAAACAAAAACTAGACATATCAATAAACAAGACAAAAAACCTGAGCAATATAGAAATAGATTCTTTTTGAAGCGAGATTCTTTATTATTAGGCCATGTCCAAGGAGTTTTGTTGAGATTTTGTAAAAGAGCAACGACTGAAGCAGAACTTCGCCATTCATTGCTATATTCTATTTCTAAATGTTCTTGAGCTTCTTTGACAGCTAAAGGTAAAAAGTTACAACGAACTAATTTGAGCAAAAAGTTAGTCAAAAATTCTGGAGAAAAAGAATCAAATATAGTCTCTCTCATGGCAATGACTTGAGGAATATCAGAAGATTTTATTAACTCCTTTGCTAAGGGGAGAGAATTACAATAGTTTAAAATAACAAGTTTTAAAGTTTTTATTTTGCTGACACGATAACAGAATTGTTTAAACGTCAGAAATTCTGTATCACTAATCCGTATCTTTTGTTCTGAATTATCATCTGATCCATGGCCAAGCAAGTAAATAATATCAAATTTATGTTGAGATTCTGGATCGAGCCAATGAGTTAGATCAGTCCCTGTAGTCTCTGTAGAAGGGTACAATCTTAAATCAAGTTCAAGAACATGGCATATTGAAGTAAACTTTTGCCATGCTGCTGTATCTTGTTTGGGGTCTAAATTCCTTGTATCCCCTGAGATAACCAAAACTTCTAGTGACTTATTAGGTAGTTGAACGTAAGCTGCTTGAGAAATTTTTCTTTGATTTTTTATGGCAAATACCAGGGGGATTTTTTGATAATTTGGGTCTTTCATTAATTCCCAATTATGCCAAAATAGTTGAGATATAAATTCATCTTCACTCTGTATAACAAAGACGACGCTACAATTATCACCTGTTATAAATTTCTCAAGTTTACTGACAAAGTTTTTCTCAATTTTGGCTCGAAAAGAAATATCTCTTAACCATTCATCTAACTTTTTATCTAAATTTTCCAAAGCAGAATTTAGTTCTTTTCTCCAACTATCTCGTCCCGAATTAGAACTCTCATCTCTATTGTATATTTTTTTCCACTCTTTATATTTATTATTAAGGTCTGAATGATCGCCTAGATCATGTTTACAGGTTTTACCAAGAAAAAGATTATACAATCTCTGAACAAAGAATAACCGGAGCAATGGGTGAGTTGATAAATATTTTATTTGTAGAGAACATTGAATTTTATCATTGCTCGGTTCTAAATTGAGAATAACGTATTTAATCATGGTTCAAATTAATTAGCTAAACTCGAAAACTACTAACATAAAAAAACAATAACCTAGAAATCCCTGCGTCAATGCTTTTGGCAAAATCCTGTCAGGAAAAACTAAAAATCCCAAATAAACAGGACAATAGATAATCTCCTTCAGCTTACTAAGCTGAAAATCAGGCACAGAAGTAGGCCAATTTCCTGAAAATGAGCTACGAATAACAATCAACGAAGTCGTGGCGGTTAGGGAAGTAGAAAAATAGCTCTTGGGAGGAAACTGTAAAACAGTTTTTTTGCGACTATAGCAGGTTAACTTCGTCAAAGCAAGTCAATTTTACATTTCTTAGCCTTTAAACGTCAGCCTCTGTTAAAGCTTGAGCGAGCATTCTGGATAGATGGGATTTATCTTGTTGATTGTAGAGAGTAATGGCTTGACGATAGTAGGATAAGAGTTCGCGGGCATATTGGATTTGTCCATCGGCAGTTTTTAGATTAAGTAATACCCAGCCTAAATTGTGGTAGGCTTCAGGGTAGTCAGGTTTGAGTTGAATCGCCTGCTCCAGATGAGTTTTCGCTTGTTTCCATTGTCCCAATTGAGCGAGTAATGTTCCTAGTCGATAGGCAATAAAAGGCTCCTCACCATTGTTCTGTAGGTAAGCTTGATAAATTTGAAGGGCTTCCGAGGGATTGTTGAGATGCTCATGACTAATAGCCGTATTGATAAGCACCCAGGGGGCTGCGTTGGGGTGACGACTAGCTTGTTGAAAGCAAGGAAGAGCCTGACTCCATAACCCTTGTTGAGCTTGTTTCCAACCTTTGAAACCCCAAGCAAAGGGATGGTCTTGAATTTGAGTCAGACAGTCTTGAATGCGCCGGTCTAAATCTTGGCTTTGTTGGCTAGTGGTGGCTTTGTCAAGAGCGGCAAGCAGGTAGGGATAAACCCAATATTGAATTTGTTGATTCTTTTGGGAGGGGTTTTGTTTGGATTTAGTAATTGCTTTACTAGCAGCACCAATAGTGGCTTTAAATTGATTTTGATTGAAGGTAATCCAAGCTTGAATTCCGAGAGCAAAGAGATTGTTACTATCAAGTTTTAGGGCTGTGTTGATAGCGGATTCCGCTTCTTGCCAATGACCAATTTTACCGAATGACCAGGCTAAATTCACTTGTATCCAAAGAGCTTGAGGTGAAAGTTTAGCCCCTTTTTGTAGTTGTTGTACGGCGGATTCCCAGTTATTTTGATGGCAATATACCAAGCCTAAAACTCCGTACCCTCTACCATCATTAGGGTTTAGTTGAATTGCTTTTTGGGCAGCAATTTCAGCTTGAGTATCATTAAGATGGATTTGCAATAACGCTTGTTCAACAGCAGCTGCACCATTATTGGGTTCGTTGCTTAAACATTTCTCGTAACTTTGAACTGCTTCGACAAGTTTTCCTTGTTTAACTAACTCTCTTGCTTTTTTTTGTAAAGGAGAAACAAATTGACCTTTGAGCGCATCAATCAGTTCGTCAGCAGTTTGGAAACGATCCTCAACATTAATTCTCATTCCAGTTAGGATAACAGTTTCCATTAAATTAGAAATATCTGGATTGAGTTGTCGGGGTGGAATGAGAGGATCTGATGAACGTTGCTGCAATAATGCACTAGCTCTATCCGGTGCTTCAATTGGTAATTGTCCGGTTAAAAGTTCATAGATTGAAGCACAAAAAGCATAAAAATCCGTGGCAGGAAAACGTTTACTCCTTTGACTATATTGTTCATAAGGAGCATAACCCGGGGTTAAGGTTCTGGTCATGTCTCCTGTTTGACCGGCGATAAATTCTCTCGCCGCACCAAAGTCAATTAAAATCGCTTTATCTTGAGGATCAATTAAAATATTGTCAGGTTTAATATCCCGGTGTAAAAAATTATTATTGTGGACGGTTTTTAAGGCATCAGCAATTTGCATAAAATAGCGTTTAACTCGCTCTTCAGTTAGCTTTTTTTCTTGGGTCAGGATTTTAAAAAGAGATTTTCCCGCAATAAATTCCATGACAATATAAACTGTATCGTTTTCGTCAAACCAATCATAAATTTTAGGGATATTGGCATGATGACATTTTTGTTGATGGCTGGCTTCTAGCTTAAATTTACTGGTTTGTTGTCGTTTTATTTGAGGAGAAATAGAGGCAGGCCAAATAACTTGATTCCCTTGTCTAGCGGATTTTTCTGGCCAAAGTTCTTTGATAGCCACAGGAGCATTATTCGCTCGATAAATTCCTTTATAGGTAATGCCAAATCCCCCTTCACCCAAAACTTGTTCGATCTGATATTGTCCCTGTTTGAGTAAAGTTCCGATGCTGAGATGATGGAGTGATGTGGTAGTTTTGTTAGGGGATACAGGGGTGAGATTAAAACCACAACTAATACATTGTTGTGTTCCATCGGGATTATCAGTTAGACAGCTTGGACAGAGGATAGACATATTTTTATTGTCTTTGAGACTTATAATTATTGTTGGTTAGGGAAGTTACTCTCATCATTTTCTCTTGCTTCTCTATTTTGAGATTTTTGTTCATCTTCTGGTTGTATACCATGTAAATAATGATCGACTTTATCAACGATAATCTCTCCTTTTTCAAATTTAAAAAGAATTGAACTAGAACTTTTTGACCAAATAGTCTCAAAGTGTTCCGAAATTTCTTTGATAATATCAATATGTAAAATCTCAAAGGCAGGATATTCAAAACCTGCCGAATTTAAACAGTAAATCCAGATCAGTTCTAATTGTTTGCTTGAAAAATAACAAAAGGGTGAGAAAACATCTTTGTGCAGACGAACTTCTAGAGAACCTTGCAATACTTTCCCTGGCAATTCTCTAGATAGCTCCTTTAATAAAGGTGAGAGATTGTTGACTAGGTTTTGTCTATCTCTGTTAAATTTAACATTATTCAAACAATCTAAAAGTAGGGAGTCTGGATGGAGAGTGAGAATTTTAAATTGACAATTATTTTGTAATTTTTCGACAATTACTTTTTTGCCAATCTCATCATCATTCAGAATTCTCACGGTTTCTGATAAGCAAAGCATTTTTATTTGCTCATGGGCATCAAGTTGTCTTAAATTACTTCTAACCATTTCTCTATGAATAGCTACTTTAGGATGAACTGCTTTTAGATATTTAGTAGCTTCGCTCGACTGAAATATTGTTTGTATCTCTTCCAGCATCTCGTTGCGAAAGGCTAATTCAATAGATGATAAAGTAAATGCTAAAACAAAAATAGAAGCATAAAATTCAACACATATAGGGGATATCACACAAGCCCAACTGTTATCCTTGCCACTTTTTTCACACTCTTTATTAAGAATCACCATATCTATTAGCAATAAAATAACAGCGATTGTAGATAGAGAAATGATCAAATTTCTAACTTTTTTACCCAGAGGATAAAAATATTTTAACACTGAAACATTCAAGTTTTTTTGAGACATATTTACACCTCATTGATTGATTAAATATTGTTTAGTTGCCAGAAGTCATAAAACATTGCATAGCTAAAAGCGTTGCATTATCGGTTGCTCCTTGATTAATAACTCTTTGAATGGTTTGATCAACTGCCATTTGTAAAGATTTAAATTGACTAAAAATTTCCGCCAGTTCCTGAGTCGGTACTAAATCCCAAACCCCGTCAGAACAGAGAAGTAAAATATCTTCATTTTCTAAAGTCATTGATAAATTGCTATTGGTGCGACTTAAATTCTGCACATAGCCTTCACTTAAATGTTTTTTTGAACCGATAGATTTGAGTAAGACATTTCGATCTGGATGGGTTAAACTTTCCTCTTCTGTTATTTCACCGTTAGCCACTAACATAGCTACCAGTGAATGATCTTCACTTAGTTGTTTAATTTTTCCTTGTCGTATTAAATAAATTCGACTATCTCCCACATGGGCTATCATTAAGCTATCATTGATCGCTAATACAGCACTTAAAGTTGTTCCGCCATTACGAACAGTATCAGCAATAGATATGTTGGCTTTTTGAAATAAATTAAGTAGCCATTTATTACGCTGTTCTCCTGTTTTAAATTCTGGAGGAAGGGAGTCTTGTAATATAGTTTTAACAGCAATTTGACTAGCTACTTCTCCTTGGGCCATTCCTCCCATACCGTCAGCTACAACGCCTAAAATAAGGGTTTCTGAATTACTGAGGTGTTGTTGTCTTACACCGTAGTTATCTTCATTCTGTAAGCGTTCTGTTGAAAGTCCAACGGTTGAATAACTGGCAATATTCCACTGCACTTTCAGACTCCGCAGTGAATGGCGAGTTTCGATTAATAAGCTGAGAAATTGAGCCAGGGGAAAGCGTTCTTCTGGAAGAGAGGACAAGGCAATTTTCAGCAGTTGATAAAGACGCGGAATCGGAGCAATTTCTAAACTAATAATCTGGTCAGATTGAGGTAATTTTTTATGGGTAGTTTGATACAATAAAGCGGCGATAGTATAACTGCTCATTGATTCATTGATCGAGCGACTTGCCGCAAGTTCAGGAGCGCAATAATCTCCGATAACACCAGAAGTTAGGCTTTCTTCAATTGAGTAAGCGCAGGTTAAGTCAAAGATTTTGAGGGGTTTGTCTATTTCTATAAACTGGGGAAGCAGGTTGATTAAATACCAGTTTTGTTTAGCTATATAAGAAAATAACTGACAAATTTGAATCACTAACGTTAGTGCTTCTTCTTGAGAATGTTCTTCTTTTAGCCAAGCTTCTAAAGTCAAGTTTTCTTGAGGAAATCGCGTTAACAGAAGAAGTTTTTCTGGTTTCGTCTCGTTTTCGACTGCTGTTTCTGGGTAGTATTCTTCTTCTAAATAGTCTGTTTCTGCGGACTGATTTTCTCCAGAATCATCATCTTTTGTTGAAGTAATATTGACAAATTCAGAATCTTCCGAGACTATTTGTTCAGTGGCAATATCTTCATTTTGTTTTTCATCTACCTCCTGGGATTTTTCCTTGATTGATAGGGGATTAATAATAGCTGAATCTACTTGAATATCAGCGATAAGTGGAGCGATCAAGCTGTAGTTTTGAAGAATTTTTCTCAGTTGCAGTTCCCGATCGAGACTACTATTAAGAGAGCCGACACGCAAAAGTCCCAATTGAGAAGATGTTTCGCCCTTTTCCCCATCGAGATCGGCAATGGGTTGAAACTTGACTTTGAAGTAATAAACATCTGCGGTTAATAACCCTAGATAGGCGATAATTTCTATCTGATAATCTGCCATAGAAAAAGATTCTTTTTCTTGAATAAGCAGGGGGGAGAAGTTTTCTGTCGATGGTGAAGTCATGAGAGGCAGCCATTAAAACTTTAGTCGAACACAATCGGGGTGGGGCTAACCACCCCAAGAAATGTTAAGGAGTTTGGAAAAGAAAGCGAATTTTAGCGATCGCAATCTCATCACCAGAACTGAGAGGGGTCGGAGCAGTTATTCTGGCGTTAAAGCGAGTTTGACCGATGGGTTTAATAAAAACCCCATTCAGAGAACCGAGGTCTTTAATTTTCCAAGTTCCTCCATCGGGATAAATTTCCGCATGGTTGCGGGAAACGGTTTCGTTATCGGGGAATTTTTCTAAGTCCACATCCACAGGTCCGGTGTCCGAGTCAAAGATGCCAATCAAGGTAAAACCATCAATGAAAAATTCAGCAACCGGGGCGTTAGGGTGCTTGGCAATCAGTCGGGCCGTTGTTGTTATTGCTGGAGTAATCGGTTGGGGCAGCGGTTCTGGTGTGAGTGTTATCGTCTCGGCAATCGGTTGGGGAATTGGCATGGGTGTGGGTTCTGGGATGGGATCGGGGATGACAGGTGTGGGAGGTGTAGGTGGTGTCGATGGGGTCAATTCTGCACCACAAGCATCACAGTATTCTGCTCCCTGGGGGTTTTGATCGTAGCCACAAACTTTGCAAACAATAGCCATTGGTTTTTCTCCTTTTTGAGGGATATAAGAGGAATTAATTAGATTGAAATTAATCTTACTGTTGCCTGACTCGGTGCCAGAAGTCTGCTCAAGTACCGGTTAGTTTCCGAATAGTTTCTTCCGAGAGATCGTCGTTGAGGTCATCGCCCATCTTGACAGTTTTTCCTCTCGATCCCATTTTCACGGTTTTGCGGGTTCCAGAGGAAATCTGACGAGTTTTTCGCAATTCTTCAATCCCTTCATTGAGAGATTCGAGCATAGCATCATTGCCAATTTGAACTGTGATACGACGGGCAGTTTCCAGGAGTTTTTCAGCTTGTTGGGGGTTACTCTCTGCCATGCGGGTTGCGTCGTCAACTAATTGGGAAATATTGCGTTGTTGAACGTATCCCATAACTTCTTGATCGACCTGCGCTGTCCCCCCCTGTCCAGGCACAAACTGGACAACAACGTTCTGCGGTAGTAATTCCCCCCGTCGGTTTAAGCCAGGAATGTCATAAGTCAAGCCCAGTTGAGCCAGACGAATTTTTGAACTAGGACGACTATCGATAGCAAATTCTAAGATAAATATGGTTTCATCCTTTGCTTTGGCGGCACCAATGGGATAGGGAGCTTGATTTAAGGAAAATTCTGCCAAATCGGGATAAACACGGGTAAGGCGCAGCAGTTTGACTCCCTGAACAGTTTTTAAGCTCAGGACAAGATTGTTAATTACTTCTTGCTGGGCTTGCTGATAGTCTGCCAGTAGAAGGTTAGGAAGATCGGTAATAGAAACATCGTTACCACTAGCCGTTCCTGGAACAATGTGACGGCAATGCCCTCCCGTCTTGCCGCTTATGTCTGTGAGCAAGTTTTCGTTAAACTCGCCCACACCCAGGGCCGTAATCGAAATCCCTTGACTGGCAAATTGTTGGGCTAAGTTTTGGCAATCATCTTCATCAAAGGTGTCGCCATCGGTAAAAATCATGGTATGGCGGCTAGTCATGCTTTGATTAGCTAGGAGAGCAAGGGCTTGATTAATGCCTCTCCCCATACAAGTTCCACCGCTAAAATTTCGCAGTTTTGCGATCGCATCTTCCAGTTGACGGGTTTGGGTAACTGGTGTTAAGCCAATCAGAGTAGAGGCTTGATCGTCAAATTGGATCAGAGCAATCCGATCTTCCGGGGTGAAGCGTCCTGAATTAATCAGGGTGCGAAGCGACTCAATAACCATGTCGATTTTGGCAATGCCGCCCACCACTCTCGTGTATTCCTTCCCATCTTGCATATAAGTTTCACCGGTGGGTTGAAAATCGCCGGCCACAATTTCGTACATCGAGCCACTGGTGTCAATTAGAAAGACAAAGGTAGTAGAAGGACGGGTTTGAGCGACTTCTTGGGTTGGTCGCAACTTCAGCATAATAAACAGTCGCTGATCTGGAGTATCGGCCGGTAAAAATTCTCGATGGGGGGTAATAGATACGTTAAGCATTAAAATTTCCTTCAGAGAATAGGTTAAGTGTTGAAAATGTCTTCTAAAGGGGGAAACATTCCCTCCATGGGTTCTATAGCCCCTAAATCGGGGGTAAAAACAGGGGGTAACTCTTGATTTCCTTCGTCTTGGATGTTTTCAAGGTTCGACTCGCTCAGTAGGGGTAAATCTAGGGTCAGGACAGTTTCTCGATAGCCTTCTCGGATATCTTCGACCCAAGCGGCGATAATTTGATTGAGACGGTGATCGTTGATAGAGCATGAGCTTCTTGCTTGAAAATGTTTTCGGATTGCTTGGCGAATTTCCTTGGTGAAGATAGTTTCAGGATTATTTTCCTGATCGGCGGTTAGATCTAGAGGATAATCATATCTTTCTGGCGAATTTTTCAGGTTAAGAAAGAATTTATAGACTACCATTTGGGCAACCAAAATAAGATTAATGAGTTGATATTATTCGATTGGACGGTTCGGGCGATGTTTTTACCTCCAGCGTAATCTGTCCAAATTTCCGGCGATCACCATCCTTTAATTGATGCTCTAGTTTTTTCATCCCCTTGGCTTGTCCATAGGACGAGTTATACTGCATGATAATGTTTTCCCCTTTTTGAAAAACCTGAGCCGTGATCGGGGTATAACCCTGTTTTTTGGGTAAGTAAATATTGGCTTCCGAGGAACTGCCCAAAATGATCGGGCGAGAGCCTAGTAAAAATTCTCGTTGTTCCGTAGGACTCCAATGCACGATCAGTTTAGCTTGTCGAGTCAGCAGTTCCAAAAGAGCGATCATCATGCCAATACAAAAACCCAAAATCGCTGAACCCGCTAAACGTCCGGCGATCTCATTACTCGCTCCAGCTTGCAAAACAAAACCCATTCCTCCCATCGCGCCACCGAGAAACCCGCCCAATACCGCCCTGCCGATTTTCAGATTGGGGACAAAACGAGCCATGCCGCCGCCAAGCATTGTCCCTAAAATCGTCCAACCCAGAAGTGGCCCCCCTGGGGCAAGGGTGGGAATGCTTTGAATGAGAAAACGAGAGACAAGGAGTCCTGAGCTACCGGCAACCAATCCAGCAACGATTCCCCCCACTGTACCGATGCTTGTCTCGCCCAGGGAAAGAAGGCGGCGACGACGTTGATAGAGGTTCTGCCCGACAATTAACGCTAAAGAAGCACCCACAGACAGGATAGCCGTCCAGCCACCCGTCCGCAAGGCATCATAGATAAATCTAAATTGAGGGGTTTGCAGTTGATTTTTAGGAAGAGATTGGCTCAGTAAAGTGTATAAAATTCCTTGATTTTGCTTTTGTTCTCCGATCAGCTGCGAATCATAGATGAGTTTTGCCGCAGATTGAAAGGCTTGGTCAAATTCTCCGGAATTAGCATAGAAGACTTTTTTATCTTCTCCCGTCAGTTGAGTCAGAAAGTTTTGATCGGCATCTCCTGTTCCGACGGCAATAATATTGATTTTTTGGCTCAGAGCAGTTTGACCGATGTTTAGGGTCGCCTCTACAATCGGTTGGCGATCTTCTTCTTTCAGGGTTGTTTCAGCGATGGCTTTACCGATGGTGGGGAGTACACTTTCAAATCCTTGTCGTCCTGCGGCGGTTTCACCGAGTAAGAAGGTTTCTCCAGGTGCGGAGAGTTGCAGTTGTTCAAAAGTAGCGCGATCATCAGGTTGAATGACTAAGTGCAGTTGAGCAATTTGATTTTCCTTTAAAACATTAGTGGTTGCTTCTAAAGAAGGAATTTCTCGATCGGGTATTAAAGGAGGAGCATCAGTAATCAGCAGTATGACTTTGGTTGCATGGGAACGGAAAGGCTGACGGGCAGCTAATGCCAGAGCATCTAAGCTACTTTCTGGCGGATCATTGCCGTTAACCTGTTGAATGCTGCCGATTTGCTCACTAAAGCGATCGCTATCAGGGGTAAATACAGAACCATCAAAATTGAGAATTTGCGGCTCTTCGCCAAATAAGCGATCGCCAAAAGCGATTAGGCCTATTTGAGCATCAAGTTTCCGTTTTTTGAGTTCTTGGGCAAAGTTTTGGATGCCTTGTTGTACTCCGGCGATCTCCTCATTCATACTGCTAGTAACGTCGAGAACAATCATAATATCAATTTGTTCTGGAGAAGGAGCCGGGGCGGGTTGTCCATCTGTAAACAGCAAGATATGACGATCGGAGCTGCTAGACTCTAGTTGCTCAATCGCCGTTGCCAGTCCTAAATCCATTCTTGTCCCCCCACCATCAGATAAATTGTCAATGGCTTGATTGAGGGTGGCTAAATCGGAGGTTAGTCCTGTGCCAATTTGAACCTGACTGCCGAAACCAACCACCGCGAAGCGATTAACCGAGGGGTCCTGTCGCTCGATAAAGGCTTTAGCGGCATTTTTCGCCTCTTGTAATTTATTGTCATCGTTCATGCTGCCGGAGGTATCAATCAACATTACGACAGATTGAGGATTCTGTTCGACAATCGGCGGACGTTCAGTCACCGTGAGAAAAACCTCTCCTAGTGCGATCGCCGCTACCAGACATCCTCCCGCACCACATAATCCAAAAATTAGGAGTTTTCTGAGATTTCGCCTGATCTGGCCGAATAAGTTCTGCATTTTAATTTCGGGGGACTATATTATCTATTCGCCAGAAGACCTGTGATTTATGCCAAAGCTGTCACAAAAGTACACAAAAAAAGGCATTGCTGAATAAACAGTCAATTAGCGAGTAAATTGTTCAACCTCTACAGGGATTTGTGTTTCTAAACTACCCAGTAATTGAGCTTTTTAAAGTAATCAGTTTTTCGTAACTATTGGTAATCGTAGTTTGCTTAGTAACTTCAGAAGCAATAGCCTCATCAAGTTCGGTAGTTTGGGCAATTTGACTGGATATTTTACCTTGGCAATCTTTAAATAGTTCCAGTAACTTTTCTTCCAAATATTCTGCATGATTTTTCAGGCTATAGCAAATATTTGGGTTCAACTCTTTGATAGTTTCTCTAATGTATTCTATCAGTTTATTTTCGTACCTTTCTATGGCTTGCTTTAAGCGCTCAGAAAATGTCTGACCACTACAGTCTTTGAGACTCTCTCCAATCTCATGAAGCTTGTCTCCATACTGAGAAAATAAAGCGTCAGACAGACCACTTAATCTCATTAAAATATCCCGTTCACAAAGGCTATCTTCTAGTTTTTTAGACACTTCTTCGGGTAAATAACTTAGGTTGATGGTTTGTAAATCACTGAGAAGTGTACTTAATCGCTCGGTAAAAGCAATATAGACTACCGACATTAATCTTTTTTTCATCAATGAATTCAGTTCTATTTTTTTCTTCATAAAATCGGGAAAATTATACATCTGTTCCTTATTGATATCTTCTCCTGTGTACAGATAATTTTTAAGTTCTTTTTCATCTATTTGTACTATTTTTTGATGCAATTCTTGGATTATTTCATTCGTATCAGACTCCTGCCAAAATTGACCATCTTCGTGCGTGCGAATTTGTTTGGCAAATTCTTTAACTTTTTCCTTCAACTGATCTATAAACAACTGAGATTGTGAAATAACAGCATCCCATTTTTCCCTCTCTTGAGGATTGGAGATTTGACCATATTGATGATAGGGTTCTTTCAACAATCGCTCTAATTTACAGATAATCTCCAGAAGTTCTTTTCTCGCATCTGCAATAAACTCATCTTTTGCCTCTTTATTCAAATATTTATATAGAGATTCAAGGAATTGAGAAAAGGGAACAATATCCGGATGATTAAGGAGCAAGTCTTTAGCTTGATCCTTAGAAGGCTCGTTTTCTAAGCCAATTGTTTTTATCAAAGTTTCAAGATGTCCTGGTAATTTTTTACTTTGGTCAATTGTTCCTTGAGCAATTGTCTTTAACAATAAATAGTTAAGGGCAGAAGTCTGAAAATTTCGCTCTTCCTTAATGATAAAATGATAGTCGCCAACCCGTTGATTAAAGCTATTAATAGCTTCTTTTTTTTGAGTCTTATTCGGTATATCCCATTGATTAATCACCCAAAATGCCCTTTGAATAATCGTTGGATTCTTCTTATTGATTTCAGCTAAAAATTCTATTTCTTCCCCTTGAAGAACTTTGAAAGGGTTGATACAAACGACAAAAGCTTTTGCTTTTTCTTTGATGTAGTCTTGAGTAAATTCTTTATGGCGTTTATTGTCCACCCCTAGTCCTGGTAAATCAACCAATACAATGCCGTCCGCAATATTCAAATTTTCTACAAACACTTCAATTTTATCAACATAAATTGCTCCTTCATAGCCTTCTACATAGTTGCCAAGTTCTGATAGTTGAATTTCTTTTCTTCCTTGATAATTGGAATTTGGATTTGTCAAATTTCTTACAAGCAATCTACTTTTGCCTAAAGCTTGTTGATCGATAGAACTTCCAGTTTCTGTTTCATATTGTTTAATGGCTTCCTCAATGCTTTGAAAGTGTCTTCCCAGAGGTTCATGAGATTCATTTGACAAATTTTTACCAATTTTGTGACCAATTTCAGTTATAAAACTATCGTAAAGTATCCTTTGCGCTTTGTCATCCATAAAGTAAATAAAGGCTTGATCTTTTTCTCCTTTTTTAACAATAGTGGGAAATGCAGTGGTTGATTTATTGGCTTCAGGGAGAATTTCTCGTCCTAAAATTCCATTAATTATTGTTGATTTTCCCGCCGAATAAGAACCGAGAAAAGCGACATGAAATTCTGTTTGTTTCAACTTACTAATCCAGTCTTTTCGTTTTTCAATTGAGGATTTCTCCGTGTCTTTAATAGGTAGATAAGGAAAAACACTCTCATAAATAGCGAAGTACTCCTGAAACTGTTGAATAGTGGATTGAATTTTTTGAGAATTATCCGGAATTTGTTGTGAGTGGTTATTCTGCATGATCATAATGTCAGTCCTCGAAATGATTAATTATTGTCTTGGAGTCATCAAAACTGTGGTATTGAGATACAAAGTTTATCCGATAGATGAGGTGGGTTTTTGTGACTGAAATCCTTACTTCGGCAAGGTTTAATCTATACTTCACCTTTACGAGAAACGCTGTAAACTTCACTCAGTGAGATCTCTGTCACCAGACATCCTGCTGCGCCAAATAATCCAAAGATTAGCGGTTTTTTGCGGTTTCGCCTTAGCTGTCTCAATAAGTTCTGCATTTTGGTTTTGGAGGTGTATATTATATTTTCGTTAGAAGACCTGTGATTTATGCAGAAGTGTTAAAAATTCCGATAGGAATAACTTATCAGTCATTCTGACTTTTCCCGTTATCTTTTTAGTTGAGCGATCCTTTGATTTCCCCCTATCTCGAAGTCCTCTTCTCTCGTCGCTTATTGTCATTAAGACTAGCTTATTGAAAATTGTGGAGAGCTTGAAACCCTTATTATAGTCATTTCAATTAAGATTGAGAATATCAATCCCAGAGTTCCTAAGGATTTTGTCGGTCTAGACTGTATCATACTTATCTAAAATGACTATATGTCATCGTTTTCAGACTTAGCGGAAAAAGTAAGATCGGTCATTGACTTGGCATCGACAAATAGTGCCAATTCAAAGTAGTATCTGGAATTTTCTAGTTAACCTTTTAGGGGGTATCATTGCTTACACTTATCATCCTATTAAGCCTTCTCTGGATTTAGAGGCAAAAAGCTTACCTGCTCTACCTTCTGCCCTTTTTTAACTTTATCAAACTCACATTTTCCCCCTGTCAGCTTTCGCCGATATTCAGCACAACCTAGGTAAAAAAATTAATTTTTTCAATCAACAATCTCAAATTCTATTGACTGCTCTTGGGCAAAATTATAGGTAAAATGATCGACAATATTAGTATCGCTCAATTCAAGATTATAAAAATCGATCGCTGGTTGATCAAAAAGTGGGCCAGCGTGCCAAGTTCCCACCTCTAATTTAATAAAACAGTCCCCGGGGATGCGAAAAACCTTTAATTTTTCTAAATCCGGTTGAGGATGAGGACTAGGGGGGGCCACTCCTAAAAACCACTCTTGTCCCCCCAAAGAACCAAGACATTGGGTACATTGACTATGACGAGTAATTCGCTTAAATTTACGTCCGCGAGTCTGTAAACGCATAATATAAAAACGTGGCACACC
>NZ_JASJFG010000418.1:0-3928 GCF_030065375.1 Microcystis sp. M49636_WE2
CCATAACGATTACGAATTTCTAACTCTGCTAGGGTTTTACCGTGAAAAGCTTCCGGGACTTTTAACTCGACAATACTATGTTCGGGATCGAGATCAAATCGTTCTAAAATTGATGGTCTAGTTAAACGGTGCGCTAACTCACAACCGGCATCGTATTCGGGAAAAACTACTAAATCTGCACCAACTTTTTTTAGTAATTTTCCATGGATTTCTGTGGAGGCTTTAGCGGCGACAAAATTAACCCCTGCTTCCTTACAATTGAGAGTAGTAATGATACTTTCTTCCACGTATTTACCAATAGCGACAATCACCGTATCGGTTTCAAAAATTCCCGCTTCTCGCAGGGCGTTAGGTTTGGTAGAATCAAGCTCGATCGCATTATCTACTATTCGATCAGATAACGCTTGTGCTACTAATCCTTCGTCAATATCTGTCGCTACCACTTGATAACCTTGTTTGCGTAAGGTTTCACAGACAGCGCGCCCAAATCTGCCTAATCCGATGACGGCAAATTGACGATTTTGGGGACGCATACTACTAAAAAATTTAATTGATTGCATAATTTTAACGTCAGTTCGGGATAAGGGTGGAAAGAAAAGGCGGAGGCTAGTAAGCTGAAAAATATATAAACTCAGCACCCTCAACCCATCTATGTTCAGTCTAGAAGCTCTTTTCTGTCCTGTCGACGACGGATGCCTTGTATTTGAACCTAAATTAGAACAGACAAGGCTTTGGCCCGATTCACCTCTTTGTAATAAACCTACACCTGTAAGCGATAGGCACTCCCCACCCCCCAATTCATAATTCATAATTCCCACTCCTCACACGGATTATATTACCCTGCGGCCGCCAGCAGTGCCTTGAGTCCGATCGCCGCTCCAGAAAAATATTAAGTTTTGTTAAGAAGTTAGTGACAAAAGACCAGCTTTAATCTCTATTATCGTAATAAGTGGCTTTTGACCTGAATCAAGCCGGTCAAGATAAATAGTAACTTTTGCCCATCATCAAACAACGATTGTCAGTCTAACTAAAACAGTCGCTGTGGCGATGCCCTCGTGATCAATTCCTATGTCAACCCTGGTTATTGTCGAATCCCCCACCAAAGCTCGGACGATCAGCAATTATCTGCCTAGCGGCTATCGAGTCCAAGCCTCCATGGGCCACATCCGCGATCTGCCCGCCTCCGCCGAAGAAATTCCCCCCACCCACAAAGACAAATCCTGGGCCAATTTAGGCGTAGATGTGGAGAACGATTTCGACCCCCTCTACGTCGTCCCCAAAAGCAAAAGTAAAGTCGTCAAAGAATTAAAAGAAGCCCTCAAAGGGGCCAGCGAACTGATCCTCGCCACCGACGAAGATCGGGAAGGGGAAAGCATCAGTTGGCATCTCTTGCAGGTACTCAACCCGAAAATACCCATCAAAAGAATGGTATTTCACGAAATCACCAAAGAAGCAATCCAAGCCGCCCTGAAAAATTGTCGCTCCATCGACGAAAATTTAGTTCACGCCCAAGAAACCCGCCGCATACTCGATCGCCTCTACGGTTATACCCTCTCCCCCCTACTCTGGAAAAAAATCTCCAAAGGGTTATCCGCCGGCCGCGTGCAATCCGTCGCGGTACGTCTGCTCGTGCAGCGCGAACGAGAACGACGAGCTTTTAAAACCGCCAATTATTGGGACCTGAAAGCCACCCTCGAAAAGGACAAAAATCAATTCGAGTCGAAATTAGTCACCTTAAACGGTCAAAAAGTGGCAAATGGCAGCGATTTCGATGCCGACACCGGCAGACTGCTCCCCGGTCGCCAGGTGACACTCTTAGATCAAGCCACCGCCGCCGCCTTAAAAGAACGCATCCAAGACAAAATCTGGCGCGTTAGCCACACCGAAGAAAAACCCACCACTCGCAAACCTTCCCCCCCCTTCACCACCTCCACCCTACAGCAAGAAGCTAACCGGAAACTGGGCATATCCGCCCGCGACACCATGCGAATCGCCCAAAATCTCTACGAACAGGGCTACATCACCTATATGCGGACCGATTCCGTCCATCTTTCCGATCAGGCCATCACCGCCGCCCGTCATTGTGTAGAACAAATGTACGGAAAAAACTATCTCAGTCCCCAACCCCGGCAGTACACCACCAAAAGCAAAGGCGCACAGGAAGCACACGAAGCCATCCGGCCCGCCGGTAGCAGCTTTCGCCTGCCCCGGGAAACCGGCCTGAGCGGACTAGAATTCGCCCTCTACGACCTAATCTGGAAACGTACCGTCGCCTCACAGATGGCCGATGCCCGCATTACCCAGATCGCCGTTAATATTCAGGTAGAAAATGCCGGATTTCGCTCCTCTGGCAAAAGAATCGACTTCCCAGGCTTTTTCCGCGCCTATGTGGAAGGTTCCGACGATCCCGAAGCCGCCATCGACGACCAAGAAATAATCCTACCCCCCCTCAGCATCGGTGATACCCCCAATTGTCGCCAACTAGAAGCCATTAGCCACGATACCCAACCCCCCGCCCGTTATAGCGAAGCCTCCCTCGTAAAAACCCTCGAAAGTGAAGGAATCGGGCGACCCAGCACCTACGCCACCATTCTCGGCACAATTATCGATCGCGGTTATGCCCAAATGCGGAATAAAACCCTCATTCCCACCTTCACCGCTTTTGCCGTGGTTAGTTTGTTAGAAAATCATTTCCCCGACCTGGTAGATCCCAAATTTACCTCAAAAATGGAGGAAACCCTCGACGATATCGCCACTGGTTCCGCCCAATGGTTGCCCTATCTCGATCGCTTCTATCGCGGCGAAAAAGGGCTAGAAAGCCAAGTCAAAGAGCGCGAGAGTCAAATTAACTCTAGCACCGCCAAATCGGTAAATTTAGAGGATTTACAGGCAACTATCAAGATCGGCAAATACGGTCCCTATCTGGAAGTCTCCCGAGGCGATGAAATCCTCACCGCTTCCATCCCCGCCGATTTAACCCCCGCCGACCTCAACCCCGAACAGGTAGAAACCCTGCTGCGACAAAAAACCGCAGGTCCCGATAAAATAGGTCTTCATCCCGACACCGGAGAGCCAATTTATCTGCTCGTGGGTAGTTACGGCCCCTACGTCCAGTTAGGAGATGTCAGCGATGACAACCCCAAACCGAAACGCGCCTCCCTACCCAAAGGAGTCAAACCAGAGGATGTCACCCTCGAACAAGCGGTGGGTTTATTGGCACTGCCACGACTACTGGGAACCCATCCCCTCACCGGAGGCAAAATTAAAGCCAGCTTAGGGCGTTTCGGTCCATATATAGTTCAGGAAGAGGGCAAAGAAAAAGAATATCGTTCCCTGAAAGCCAGCGATGATGTCTTAACTATAACCCTCGATCGAGCTTTAGCCTTATTAGCCGAACCGAAAAAAACTCGCGGCACTCGCGGTTCCACCAAACCACCCCTAAAAGAATTGGGTCAACATCCCGACGACGGGGAATTGGTGGGATTGTACGAGGGTCCCTACGGAGTTTATATCAAGCACGGTAAGACTAACGCCAAGATTCCCGAAGGAGAAACCGCCGAAACCCTGACTCTAGAACAAGCTTTAGTCGCCCTAGCAGCCAAGACAACCACTGCCAAGAAAACCACCACCAAGAAAACTACTTCTACCACTACTAAAAAAACTACTTCTCCGGGTAGTAAAACTGGCAAAAGTAAGAAGGTTTAGCGGTTAGTGGTGAGGCGATTTTCTCCATGGTCAATTCCTCACCCCGATGCGAGGACAAATCCGGTTGGCTCTTTTGTCCTTGGCACCACTTTGACTAGGCTGATCCTAAGTAGGTAGGCGTTAAAAATTATCAGACACCACCCTTATCAAGGGTAGGGTTGATTCATGAATCAACCCTACCTTATCAAGGGGGGATCAAGGGGGGATCAAGGGGGGATCAAGG
>NZ_JASJFG010000723.1:0-5662 GCF_030065375.1 Microcystis sp. M49636_WE2
TAATCGATTTACCTTGAAAATAAATATTTCCCGTGCTTGGTTCCTGCAAACGATTTAACAATCGTAAAATAGTCGTTTTTCCTGCCCCAGATGCTCCGACAATAGCTAACTTTTCTCCTTGCTTGATGCTAAAAGTAATATCTTCTAACAGATAAGCACTACCCCGTCGGATAGCTAAATTTACTTGCTGTAGTTCTAAAATCAAGAGCGGTCTTTTCCTTACTTAGTTCAAGTTTATTATATAATAAAAATAGCCCAATGAGTTCGGCAGGTATTCCCCATGGTTAGTCAAGTTAACAAAACCGAGATTATCTATCCTGAGAGCGACGGTAAACCGATGGCAGATAATACTAAACAATTTAACTGGATAGTGACGATTAAGCAGAATCTCGACTGGTTATATATCGATGATCCCCAGGTATTTGTAGCGGGGGATCTGTTGTGGTATCCCGTGGAAGGCCAGCCGAAAATTGCTGCCGCTCCTGATACGATGGTAGTATTTGGCAGACCGAAAGGCGATCGAGGTTCCTACAAACAATGGCAAGAAGATAATCTTGCTCCTCAAGTCGTCTTTGAGATTCTTTCTCCCAGTAATACCTCCATCGAAATGGCCAAAAAATTGCTATTTTATGATCGCTATGGAGTCCAAGAATACTACGTCTATGATCCCGATGATAATAGTCTAGAAGCTTGGCAGCGAATTGGTGACAGTTTAGACAGTGTTAGTGAGGTTAATAATTGGGTGAGTCCCCGTTTAGGCATTCGTTTTGACTTAACCGACGAGTTAAAAATTTATCGTCCTGATGGTACTCAATTTTTGTCCTACAGCGAAATTAATCAACTACTGGAGCAGGAAAAGCAACGGGCTGAAAATGAACGCCAACGGGCTGAAAATGAACGCCAACGGGCAGAACAGGCTAATCAGCAGTTAGTAGAAATGGAGGCAAAACTGCAAAAATATCGTCAACTTTTTGGGGAATTACCTAACTAGGGTCTGCTGAATAAATGTGAAATATAGACGAGGTAAGGGGTTTGGGGCCTGTTTGGCGAGGCAGGTGCAAGATTTTAAAGCTAGTGGCTCAAAAACCTTGCATCTTGATCGGCGATTGCGTCCTGTAGGGGCGAAGCATTCGGGCAATAACTTATCGGTGAAACCGTAGATTTTCTATCCGAATGCTTCGCCCGTACTTTTTGCCGCAAACCCTAACTAAAATCTTCACTAGCGACGGGAGTATAACAAAAAAAAAGAGGACTGGTTAGTCCTCTTAACAAGATTAGTTTTCGCTAAATGTTAAACACAGAATGATTGCCAGGCCTAGTAGGCTAGACCCATACTGCGGGTGGTTTCTGCTCCGAGATAAACCCGAATGCTTAGGAAATCCGTCGGACAAGCGGTTTCGCAACGTTTGCAACCAATACAGTCTTCCGTGCGGGGGGAGGAGGCAATTTGGGCAGCTTTACAGCCATCCCAGGGAACCATTTCCAGCACGTCGAGGGGACAAGCCCGAACGCATTGGGTGCAACCGATACAGGTATCGTAAATTTTAACGCTATGAGACATTGAATTATGACTCCTTACCGAGTGTTCTCCATGTTAAATTTCGGGTTTATCGGTTAGTTTACCTTACAGCGATCTGTTCATCGCTCGATCGGTGACATAACTTTAAACTCTGTAACACTTGGGGCCAAATGGCGATCGCTAGTCAGGGATCGGGCAATCCTAAAATAGCCTTAAAGAATTGCTTGCCGGGGTTACGCGGGGAACCGAAAAAGGTAATCTGGATCGCAAGATAATTTATTTCGTTTGCCAGTATGACAGAAATAGCGATCGAATCGATCCTACAGGAAAATCGGCTGTTTCCCCCCAGTGCCGAATTTGCCCAGAATGCCACCATTAAAAGCTTTGAAGAATATCAGCAACTCTACGCCAAAGCCAAGGCCGATCCCCCGGCTTTTTGGGCCCAATTAGCCGAAAAAGAATTACATTGGTTTGAAAAATGGTCAGAGGTTCTTGAGTGGCAGCCCCCCTTTGCTAAATGGTTCGTCAACGGCAAGATTAATATTTGTTACAACTGTATTGACAGACATCTCACGACATGGAGGCGCAATAAAGCTGCCATCATCTGGGAAGGAGAACCGGGAGACAGCCGCACCATTACCTACGAACAGCTACACCGAGAAGTGTGCCAATTTGCCAACGCTTTAAAGGAATTAGGCGTGAAAAAAGGCGATGTGGTCGGAATTTATATGCCGATGATTCCCGAAGCGGCCATCGCTATGTTAGCCTGTGCCAGAATTGGTGCGCCCCACAGTGTAGTTTTTGGGGGATTTAGTGCCGATGCTTTGCGCGATCGTCTTAATGATGCGGCCGCTAAGGTGGTAATCACTGCCGATGGTGGTTTCCGCAAGGATAAAGTAGTTGCCCTCAAGGAACAGGTAGATCTGGCTCTAGCCGATAATAGCGCCCCCAGTGTGGAAAAAGTCCTCGTTGTCCAGCGCAGCAAGGAACCCATCAATATGGTTGCCGATCGCGATTACTGGTGGCATGATCTACAAAAACAGGTATCTGCTAATTGTCCGGCCGAACCGATGGATAGCGAAGATATGTTATTTATCCTCTACACCAGTGGTTCCACCGGCAAACCGAAAGGAGTCGTCCACACCACCGGCGGTTATAATCTCTACACCCATGTCACCTGCAAATGGATTTTTGACCTGAAAGACACCGATGTTTACTGGTGTACTGCCGATGTGGGTTGGATTACCGGCCATAGTTATATCGTTTACGGACCGCTTTCCAATGGTGCCACCACGGTAATGTATGAAGGGGTTCCCCGTCCCTCTAATTTAGGCTGTTTTTGGGATGTAATTGAGAAATATCGCGTTAATATCTTTTATACTGCCCCCACTGCTATCCGCGCTTTTATCAAAATGGGTGAAGACATCCCCAATAGCCGGGATTTATCCTCTTTGCGCTTACTGGGAACCGTGGGAGAACCGATTAACCCGGAAGCGTGGATGTGGTATCACCGGGTTATCGGTAAAGAAAAATGTCCGATTGTCGATACTTGGTGGCAAACGGAAACCGGGGGGATTATGATTACTCCCCTACCCGGGGCAATTGCCACCAAACCGGGGTCAGCAACCCTACCTTTCCCCGGTATTATGGCCGAAGTGGTGGACTTAGACGGTAATCCCGCCCAAGCGAATGAGGGGGGTTATCTGGTGGTCAAACATCCCTGGCCCGGTATGATGCGAACAGTTTATAAAAATCCCGATCGCTTCCGCAATACCTACTGGGAACATATCGCCCCCAAAGATGGCCAATATCTCTATTTTGCTGGGGATGGTAGCCGTCAGGACGAAGACGGTTATTTCTGGGTAATGGGGCGCGTTGATGACGTGATGAGCGTTTCTGGCCACCGTTTAGGGACAATGGAGATCGAATCAGCTTTAGTATCCCATCCTGCGGTAGCAGAGGCGGCTGTGGTGGGACGACCAGATGAAATTAAAGGGGAAGAAGTCTATGCTTTTGTGACTCTTGAGGGGCATTATGAAGCGAGTCCGGAGTTAGCGCAAGCATTAAAGGATCACGTTGTCAAGGAAATTGGCATTATTGCCCGACCGGGAGAAATCCGTTTTACCGATGTGCTGCCAAAAACGCGATCGGGTAAAATTATGCGTCGTCTCTTGCGAACTTTAGCATCAGGTCAAGAGATTTCCGGTGATACTTCTACTCTAGAGGATCGATCGGTTTTGGATAAATTACGGCAAGGTGCCTAATTTAATTGCCGGTTTTTCCTAGTAGTTAGGGTGAGGAATAAGAGTTAATCTTATCTCACTCTAACGGGAGTGATTCTCGGTGAACATATTTGCTCAAGCATCAAATCTATAACGGTTCTTCGTTAGAACCAGAATTAATTGGAAATTATAAAAATAGCGGTGCTGAATGGCTAAAAAAGGGAGAGCCAGTACAAGTATTGGTTCATGATTTTCCTGACCAAGATAAGGGAAGAATCATTCCCTATGGAATTTACGATCTGAGCCAAAACGCGGGATGGGTAAATGTAGGCAAAGGAATATACCAGAGCGCGTCGAGAAGCCGCCAGACAAACAGGTTTAATCCTTAGCATTTTTCCAGAGTTTTGTCCCTATACTATCGCGCAGGTGATCGAAGATTGGTGGCCCCGGTGATAGCCCGGATTGAAGGTTAAATAATCCTAAATCTGGTTATTAAAGACTGATTATTTATTCTCCCTTTTGCATGAGTGCCTTTTGTCTGTCTTGATATGTAGCCTATACTCAACGGATTTAGTATAAGTTGTTCCCCATCTCTCGATCGCTTGACTATTGATCGCCCATTTTCAGACCAAAACTCGAAGTATAAGCAGATTAAATATTGCTAACTATTGACAAATGAGTATTTTATGTTATAAAACGGGGTGATATGCAGAAAGTTGACCCCTATCGTTGCTCTGGAGATTGTTATGCAGAAAGTTTCTGTATAATGTGTAGTTAGGCAGAATTTTGGAGGTAATCCAACGATGATTATGTTCATCAAGGTTTCACAGTTAATGGCGATAAGTTTACTGTTGTTAGTGGGCTGTTCATTTAACAATACGGGTGTAGTCAAGTCTGATATATCCGGTTGTTGGGAAAGAAGCAAATTTAATGCTGACGGTGCTTCTTCAGGCTATTGGAAAGAAACGTACAAACTGGAACCAGGAGGTAGTTTTAGTAGAGAGAGTAATGTAACGATTACCTCCGGTTTAGTACGGATAGAACCAGAACCACATTACTCCTCTGGTGAATGGATTATTGATGACGGATACGTTGTGATTCAATGGAAGGATGGAAATACAGTAACACTGAAGGTAGTCTCGAAATATGAATTAGCCGAAGTGGGAAGCTCTGTTGAATTCGCATTCAGAAGATGTTAAGTGTGATCGCCGATCTTGTGGGTGAGTCCCACGCATCTTTCACCTGTCTAAATCTAAGCCCGTCTAACAAATCACTGCGCCCGATCATATGCTAGGCTACCTCTAACATCCAAAGTTAATGACGGTGGGTGAGTTCAACCGTTAGACGGAATTTTCGGACAAATTGAGGATAAAAGATGTTAATTAGGTTCTGCTGAATAAATCTAAAAACTTTGTTGGATAAGGTTTTTAGACTTTTTTCCCCCCAAAAAGTGCCGACCATTGGAGTGATCGGGGAAAAATTCAGTTACTTTTTCTCTGAAAATTAGGTAATTGACCACCTGAAAATGGGTAAAACCCCACACCCTACACCCCACACCCCACACCCTACCCCCACGAAAAACTTTTTGCCGCAAACCCTAATTAGACCATCAAAGTTAAAGTTCAAGATAGAAAAACTTGATTTTGCTTTAATATTTTCCATTCTTTATATCAACTCTACGCTTGTTTTTGCACAATCTTCTCACTCAATTCTAGGAAGGTGGGACAATATTAGATTAAGTACTAATAACTTAATATCTTATAGAGTTTTTCAAAAAGCCTGAGTTGGGTCAATGATCAGGAAACCTAACTATTTTCTAACCAAACGATTAGGAAACAGTTATGTTATGATTTTCAGAGTAAGCCGGAGATGATAAGACACCATGAAAAATCGCATCTTTACTGTTATTTTGTACAAAGAA
>NZ_JASJFG010000276.1:0-2411 GCF_030065375.1 Microcystis sp. M49636_WE2
AGAATATTTTGCACAGTGTGATTATCAAAAAGCCCTGTTAAGATTTAAGGACGCATGGCAACAGGATAGGCTAGATCCAGAAACGTTAATTTACTTAAATAATGCTTTACTAGAAGCCAATAAAATGCCATATTACACGATTGCTGTTGCTGTTAGTATTCCCAAAAATCAAAATGACTTTAATGATGATGATGGTGATAGTCGAGCAAATGAAATGTTACGAGGAGTAGCGCAATTACAAACAAAAATTAATCTAGGAATTTTAAATGACAATGATCCATTCCTCAAGTATTTTCCAGATCAAGATTTTATCAATAAAAAAGCGATTAATGGTAAGGGATTAAAAGTTGTCATTACTAATGATGAAAATGACGAATTACTAGCCCAAAAGACAGCATCATCTCTTTCCCAGCGTCCTGAAATTTTAGGGGTTGTTGGTCACTATCCCAGTGAAATGACTGTGGCAACGGTGGATATTTATAATCAAAATAATTTAGTTTTGATTTCTCCCGGATCAACGACTAGCGAGCTTACTAAATACCCCAGAAAAAATTTCCTGCGAACTGTTTTTTCCAGCGATCAACAATCTCCTGCCATTGCAAAATTTTTGCAAGAAAAGTCTATTAAAAAAGTGGTGGGCTTTTATAGTGAAGGAAGTCCATTTAGTGAATCTTTTTTTAATAGTTTTAAAACTATTTTTACACGCCCTCCATTCTCTGGAACTGTAGTAAAATTAGATGAATTTGATCTGGGAAATAATTTTAAGGCAGAAGAAGCCATCCAAGAGTTACGACGACAAACAGAAGCAAAAATAACAGAAACAATAGGGCTTGTACTATTCCCAAAAGCAATTGGCAATGCTCAAGGCGATGCAATTAGACTTATAAAACTTAATAATAGTCAAAATTGGGTTATCGGATCATGGGGACTTCGTAGTTCTCGTACCTTAGAACAAATTGACAACCTACAACCTTTTCAAAAGTTTGTTATAGCGGTTCCTTGGGATTCTTTAACCAGTCCTAACAAAAATTTTCTTAAGGATGCCAAAATTTTATGGACTACAACTTCTGTTAATGCAATAACAGCCCTATCCTATGATGCAACGCTTGCTCTAACAAAAGCTCTAGAAAAGGCAAATACTCCCACACGAATTAATATCCTTGAACACTTAAAGTCTCGTGAGTTTCTTGTCACTAAAGGTGCAACTGGGACAATTCAATTCGATGAAAATGGCGATCGCAAGAAGTTGGATGAAAATGGCGATCCCCAAGATCCCTCCGTAGAATTTGTTCACATTGTGGAGTGTCGGACACTAAGTTCAGATTTTGCTTTTGTCCCAATCAAGTATCCTACTGCTAAAGATGCTGGTTTATCCTGTTTAAACTCACCCAAAAAGCCTAGTCCCTAGCTAATCAGGGTTGACGGAAAAAGTCTGAAATGCCGCTAGGAAAAAGGTTTCGACTCAATCAAGCGATCGCCGACATCGTACCTACGTTCATCTTATATTTAATTCCACCCACCCACTTACAATAATCTATATTAAGCCAATAAAGCCCGTTTTATTGGTTTTCTTGCCTCCTATTAACAGTAGGCTAAAACTAATAATTAATATCATCGTCGCAATTACTCGTGGACTGGAGACAACAACTAATTATTTTTACCCGTTATCCGGAATTGGGGAAAGTAAAAACCCGTATGATTCCAGCTTTGGCAGCCGAGGGAGCCGAAGAATTGCACCGCAAACTGGCCGAATATACTCTCGGTAAATTAGCGGGTTTGAAGAATTTTCTCTCTCTGATCATCTACTACCATGGCGGCAGCGAGGAGAAAATGCGTACTTGGTTAGGTGAGCATTATTCCTATCATTCTCAACGGGGAAAAGACTTAGGAGAAAAGATGCAAAATGCCTTTGCCGATGGTTTTGCTCAAGGGATGACAGCGATCGCTATTATTGGCACAGATTGTCCAGAAATCGGGGAAAAAGAGATTTTAGCAGGCTTTGAGGCCCTAAAAACCCACGATATGGTTTTAGGGCCGGCGTTAGATGGAGGATACTACCTAATTGCTTTAAAACAGGTCTTTCCAGAGCTTTTTGACGGTATTCCTTGGGGAACGGGGGAAGTCTTGGCAAAAACTCAGACAATCGCCGCTAAACTGGCTTTAAAGACCGCTTATCTGCCTAAATTAGCCGATATAGATCGCCCGGAAGACCTGCCCATCTTAAAAAAATACCTGCCAGAATTAAGGTTGAACGATGACGGGGGTTCCCCTGCGGACTAAATCAAACAACACTTTCACATCCCGATTCCGCATCCGCACACAACCATGGGAAGCGGCGCTACCGAGGGAATTTTCCGCGGGGGTGCCATGAAAACCGATGGAATTTTTGCCGTCACTCCAAAAACCGATCC
>NZ_JASJFG010001089.1:0-3239 GCF_030065375.1 Microcystis sp. M49636_WE2
ACGTCTCCAACTCAGCCAACATTTGTTCTGGGGTTTTGGTGCGCGGTTTGCGGCCATAGAGGTTGATGATGTCACAAAATTCGCATTGAAAGGGGCAACCGCGAGAAAACTGCACGGTAATCGCCAGATAGGCATCCAGATCTAGTAGATCATAGCGGGCGATCGGTGTCATGGTGACATCGGGTTTCTCGCTGGCTCTAAAGACACCACTCGGTTCACCCCGCTCTAGGGCTGCCAGGAACAGAGGGATTGTCAGTTCTCCTTCATCCAGAATCAGGTAATCTGCTCCAGCTTTTTGGGCAACTTCTGGATAGGAGGTGGGGTAAGGCCCGCCCACCGCCACTTTTTTACCCAACTGCAACCCTTTGGCAATCAATTCTTGAAAGTCCTTTTTCTGAATGATCATGGCGGAGATGATGACCAAATCGCACCACTCCCAATCGGAAGCCGTTTCTAATCGGACATTGCGATCAACAAACCGGATTTCCCAATCCGATGGTAACAGGGCTGCCACCGTAATTAAACCCAGGGGCGGATTGGTTGATCTTAAACGGGCTAGATCTAAAGTCTCTTGATAGGACCAAAAGGAGTTGGGCATCAGCGGCCATAGTAATAGGGCTTTCATTCAGGTGTCTCCAATGAAGAAGCTATATGCTTTACATACTAGCCAGAAAGCCCCAGTCGATCAAGACTGTTTTAACATCTTTTTTTACTAATAAATTAGTTCTAAATAAATCGTGAAAAAACAGCAATTTTATCGTGAAAAAACAGCAATTTTATCGAGATGACCACAATTAAATGAACGATGGTTGCTAAAAACTCGTGTTTTCCCATTTTTATCAACGCAATGTAGAGGCTGTTTGCCTCTTTTGGGTATTTTTGGGTAGGTTTGCTAAAAAATGCTGATTCTGAAAAACCCTCTTAAAATTCGTAAGCACCGAATAGTAAAAGTTGATTTTTAGTCCTAGAAAGTCTGTTTTATAGGTACAAAACAAGTTACTAGACATCTCGATCATGACTATTTTTGGTCAGATAAATATAAGCTTAATTACACTATTTTAACCGAACTAGACAAAAAATTGTCTCCTATTAATTTTCGTATTGATGACAAGCGAGAGGGAAAGACCAAGAAGGATGACTTGAGAGAAATGGTCAGGGAGGTGATGGAATGGGGGTAGTCCCCTCATACATAACTGGAGACAGGTGGATTTGTGGTATTATTTGGGTGATCGAATAGTTAAGGTTCCTATCTCTTGAGATTTAAGCAATATTTCTGATGCCAAAATTGCCAAGAAATTTATCATGACTCAACTACCAGAAAATATAGTTTATGTCTCTTTAATTTGGGAAGATGAATAAATTAAATAACTTGTAATTATAGTCAGATTGATGACCAATATTAATTATATTCAGCCAGTTGTCCGATTAATTCTCCTCCCTTAGGAGAGGAACAATCTCGCAGATAGACAGTCAATCATCCTGGGGTGTGATTGTCTGGTTTTAACTAATTGCGGTAAAATTAACCTAAATTCTCTATCGGCAAATTCGATGACTTCCTTCACTACTTCCCTGGCTCTTTTAAGTCAATTTAAATTGGGAGATTTAAACCTAGAAAATCGTCTTGTGCTTGCTCCCATGACGCGAGCGCGAGCCGGAGAAAAACGTCTGGCCAATGAGATAATGGCCGAGTATTACCGACAAAGGGCCAGCGCGGGATTAATGATTACAGAAGCGACGGTAATTTCTCCCCAAGCTAACGGTTGGCAAAATACCCCCGGTATCTACACCGATGAACAAGTGCAAGCATGGCAAATGGTGACAAAAATCGCCCAAAGAAAAGGAACACCAATGTTTTGTCAATTGTGGCACTGTGGTCGCGCTTCTCATTCTAGTTTTCAGGAAAATGGGGCTTTACCCGTTGCCCCTTCCGCAATTAAGATTAAGGGGGAGTTGCATACACCCATCGGCAAACAGCCCTACGAGACCCCTAGAGCCTTAGAAACCGAGGAAATCCCCGCAATTGTCGCCGATTACCGTCAAGCCGCTCAGAGGGCAAAATTAGCGGGGTTTGATGGCATAGAAATTCACGGGGCTAATGGTTATTTAATCGATACTTTTCTACAATCGGCCACTAATCAGCGTCAGGATAAGTACGGAGGCAGTTTGGCAAATCGTTATCGTTTTTTGCAGGAAGTGGTCGAGGCAATTTTAACTGTTTTTCCCAGTCATCGAGTGGGGGTGCGTCTGTCTCCCAATGGAGTTTATAATGACATGGGTTCCGAGGATTTTCGAGAAACTTTTCTCTATATTGCCCAAAGATTAAATGAGTACAATTTAGCTTATTTGCATCTGCTAGATGGCTTGGCTTTTGGTTTTCATGAAAAGGGTCAACCGATGCTTTTATCCGAGTTTCGGGCTGTTTTTAATAGTGCATTAATCGGCAATTGTGGTTATACAAAAGAAACTGCTGAAGCCGCTATTCAGTTAGGAGACGCTGATTTAATTGCTTTCGGTCGCCCCTATATCAGTAATCCCGATTTGGTGGAAAGATTCGCCAATAATTGGCCCCTTAATCCCGATGCTGAGATGAAAGATTGGTATTCTTTTGACAAGGAAGGTTATATCGATTTTCCCAGTTATAAACCCTAGTTAAGTAGCTGGTTATAATTAAATTAAAAATGGATTTTAGGTTTGATCCCCCCTGCCCCCCTTGATAAGGGGGGTGCCGATAGGCGGGGGGATCTGAAAGTTTTTAATACCTACCTACTTAGGGTTTGCTGAATAAATGTGAAATGTAGGCAAAGTAAGGGTTTTGGGGCTTTTCTTCCGAAACAGGTGCAAGATTTTGAGAGAATCGTCGTTCAAAACCTTGCGTCTTCATCGGCCCGCGTTCTGTAGGGGCGAAGCATTCGGGCAATAACCTATCGGTGAAACCGTAGATTTTCTATCCGAATGCTTCGCCCGTACTTTTTCAGCAGACCCTACTTAGGGTTTGCTGAAAAAGTCATTGAAAAGTACAGGTCTCTTAATCAATGATTTCACTTAGCTACAAGCATAAGCTTTAGTTATTGATTAATTTTTAAGTTATAACTTATCCTAATCATTGACCGAGAAAAAGTGCTGTTTTTCCATTTCATACATAAAAAAGCCCAAAAAACCTGCCTCAACAGGTTAGAAAGATTCATGACTAAAAAAGTAATAGCAATCGCTGAAAAGGAAGTATGAGGAAGTTTAGCCAT
>NZ_JASJFG010001101.1:0-3378 GCF_030065375.1 Microcystis sp. M49636_WE2
GGAGAAGTTTGTTGAATAGCAATGCTTAAATAAAGGGGAAAAGCGAGGGTAAAGGCTAAAAAAAGACGTTGTAACATGATCCACTCCCACAAAAGTTTTTCAGCGATTATTCTAGCCGGCTGAAACTTTTACCAGAATAACGACTAACTAGGAAAATTTCAGCTAGTTTGTGACAGTCCGGCAATTGGTGGGGCAATCCTAAAGAATTAGCGATGAAACCCTCAACCCTAGACCGAGATTCTGATACATTGATCTAGAAACATGATCGATCGCCCTATCTATGCACAAAATTCCAGTTACTGTGATCACGGGTTTTCTGGGTGCGGGAAAAACTACCCTCATCCGTCATCTACTGCAAAATAATCAAGGCCGACGGGTGGCCGTTATGGTCAATGAATTCGGAGAAGTGGGAATTGATGGTGATTTGTTGAAAAGTTGTCAGACCTGCGATGACAACCCCAACGATAATATTGTGGAACTGACCAACGGTTGTCTGTGCTGTACAGTACAGGAAGAATTTCTCCCCACCATGCAGAAATTGCTGGAGCGACGGCAACAGTTGGATTGTATGCTGATCGAAACTTCCGGATTAGCTTTACCTAAACCTCTGGTTCAAGCTTTTCGCTGGCCGGAAATCCGCAACGGTGCCACGGTGGACGGAGTAATCACGGTGGTGGATGGTTTTGCTATCGCTAGGGGTCGTCTGGTGGCGGATTTAGACGCTTTAACGGCACAAAGGCAAGCAGACCCCAATTTAGAACACGAAACGCCCATTGAGGAGTTATTTGAGGATCAGTTAGCCTGCGCTGACCTGGTACTCTTAACTAAAACCGATCTCATCAGCGAAATTGAATTAGAAAAAATTATTAATTGGCTGAAAACGCAACTGCGATCAACGGTAAAAATAGTTACTTGTGCCGATGGACAAATTAGCCCCGATGTGCTATTGGGATTTAATGCCGCCGTCGAGGATGATTTAGCTAGTCGTCCTAGTCATCATGATCACGAGGAAGAACACGATCACGATGAGGATATCAATTCTGTGCAGTTTTGCCTCGATTCTCCCGTAGATGCCCAAATTTTGACCCAACGGATTAAAGAATTGGTGTCCCGAGAAGAAATCTATCGGGTCAAGGGATTTGTTAACGTGGCCCATAAACCGATGCGTATGGTGTTACAGGGAGTCGGCGATCGCTTTGATTCTTTCTTCGACCGACCCTGGCAATCCACAGAAATGCGGCAAACTCGCTTGGTCTTTATCGGCCGCTCCCTCGATAGTCAGAAAATCGAGCAGGCCTTAACTAGGGTTTGCTGAAGAAGTTTTTCCTGGGGGTGGGGTGTAGGGTGTGGGAATTATGAATTATGAATTATGAAGTGGGGTAGATAGGGAAGTGGGGTGATGGGGTGTGGGCTTCGGCCGTGAGACTTCGGCGTGAGATCAGTCTCACGGCCGAACCCTGCCCCCTGCCTGACCCCACCAACAAACTTTTTGCCGCAAACCCTATTTAGGGCTTGCTGAATAATGGTAAAACCCTTTTAAAATAAGGCTTTTGACCTGTTAAAGTCCGATGTTAGTGCAAGAAAATAGGATTGGGACTTTCAAAAACCTTGCATTATCCTTCTTGTAGTACATCGCTTGGTACAAAAAACAAGGGCAACAAAGCCTGAAACGACTGGGTACTGACTCCTACCCCCAGGAAAAACTTTTTCAGCAGACCCTATTTATTCTCCCTTCTCCCTTCTCTCCCTCTACAATAATTACTCGCAGCCAGAAATACGTTGGGCTCTATCATACTTTGTGCTTTTTGTCAAAAAAACTTTTTTTTTGCAATAAAACTACACAAAAAAAAGATCATCGTTATGGGTGAAATTGACTGATTTGACCGTCCTAATTAGGAAGACCTTCTAGGTGTGGCAAGGGTTTCAACTATTGCTGCCCAAAAAAGCACAGAATAACCCACTATGAAATTCTATCAAATCGCTGTAACCCTTGTAACATCGTTATTAAATAAAAATCTTTCTCAATTAATTCTTAAGAATTTGTAAATATTGCGGAATGTTAATTTAAATATTCTCAATCTTTTGCAGTCAATAGATAATGTTTGCTTATCTTTGATCAACAGAGGCAGTCCCAATGAAAAAATTTTCACCCCCACAGATGAAAGAGGTTTCTTTCCCCACACCCCACACCCTACACCCCACACCCCACACCCTACACCCTACACCCCACTGAAAAAGCTCCGGCAATCGATCGCCCGGATAGATGGTCGGGGATTTGGGTTAGGGTAGTAAAAGATACAGATTACCCACCCTTGCAGACCAACAATTATGACGAACACCAGTAACCCGCTGCTTGCCGGTCAAGGATTACCGGCTTTTGACCAAATCCAACCCGGCCTGATTGTCCCTGGCATGACGCAACTTTTGCAGGAACTGGCTGGAGAATTAACCGATCTAGAAGCACAGATTGCCCCCACTTGGGAAAAATTAGTCGAACCCCTCACCCGGATCGAAGAACGTTTAAGCTGGAGTTGGGGGATTATCGGTCATCTGATGGGGGTAAAAAATAGCCCAGAATTGCGTCAAGCCTACGAAACTGTACAACCGCAGGTAGTCGAGTTTATTAGCCGTTTAAGCCAAAGTAAACCCATTTATGAGGCATTTTTGTCCCTGCGCCAAGGAGAAAGCTGGGGGCAATTAGACGAGACACAACAGCGCATTGTCGAAGCTTCCCTGCGGGATGCTCAATTGGCCGGGGTGGGATTAGTAGGGGAGAAAAAAGACAGATTTAACGCGATTCAACTGGAATTAGCGGAAATCACCACGAAATTTTCTAATAACATCCTCGATGCCACCAAAGCTTTTCAACTGAAACTAACAACCCCAGAAGATATCGCCGGTTTACCCCCTAGTCTCCTTAGTTTAGCCGCCCAAACCGCCCGGGGCCAAGGAGAAACTAACGCCAGCAGCGAAACCGGCCCCTGGGTGATTACCCTCGATTTTCCCAGTTATTTCCCCTTTATGAAGTACAGCGATAATCGGGAATTGCGGGAAAAACTCTATAAAGCCTACGTTAGTCGGGCTGATCTGGGAGAATTGGATAATAATCCCTTAATCGATCGCATTTTGCAACTTCGTCAGGAACAGGCCCATCTTTTAGGTTATAGTACCTACGCCGAGGTCAGTCTTGCCCGGAAAATGGCCAATTCTGTGGATGAAATCGAGAAATTGCTTGACAATTTACGCCAAGTAAGCTATAAAGCGGCAAAACAGGATTTAGAGGCCTTAAAAACTTTTGCGGGAACCGACGATCTCAAGCATTGGGATATAGCCTATTGGTCAGAAAAACAGCGTCAGGCCAAGTTTAACTTTAGTGCC
>NZ_JASJFG010000003.1:0-1747 GCF_030065375.1 Microcystis sp. M49636_WE2
GGTTTGGGGGGTAGAACCCCCCAAAGGCTTGGATTGAGTGATAAAATCGGAAGTAATACTAAATCCGTTGAGTATAGGCTACATATCAGGAGAGGCACTGATTTGGAAATAGAAGCTGAAATAACGCAAATTCGTCAATCAGAATATTTTCATGCTTGGCGGTGCCAACTTTGGCATCGGGACTGACGACCGACGACCGACTCCTGAATACTGTCTCCTGATTCCTACTTTATATTTGTGGTTTACGACTTAGTAATTATCGGTGCCACTCCTGCGGGGATAGAAGCGGCTTTGTTGGCTGTTCACCTCAAAAAAAGGGTGGCTTTAGTGCAACAGCCTTCTAGCGGCAATTTAGAGGCATCTGAGGACATTTTTAGCAAAGGGTACAGCCAAATTATCCATCTTTATAAACTGCTTAATCATTGGCAAGAAACGGCCATTTATCCCCAATGGCAACAGTTGCGGCAATGGTTAGAGGAAGTAGATAAAACTATTAATAAACATCATTCTTTAGCGAGATTAGCCACGGAAGGAATAGATGTGATCCCGGGTGGGGGGGAATTTGTCCGGCTGCCCCATTTGGGATTCGTGGTTAACGGTCGGCAATTGTTGGCTAAACACTATCTTATCGCTACTGGTTTTTATCCGCAAGTCCCGAAAATTTTCGGCTTAGATGAGGTTAATTATTTTACCGCTCAAACCCTTTGGCAAGAGCCAAATTTAGACAATTTAGGACAACATTTAGCGATTATTGGCAACAGCAGCATGGCTGTGAGTTTGGCACAAATTCTCCGACGTTTAGGGAAAGAAATTAGCTTAATTATCGAGGATAGTTATCTACTGCCGGATGTTGATCGGGAAATCTCCCATTTAGTTACTGCCATTTTAGAAGCGGAAGGAATTAAGATTTTACCCAACTATTGTCCTAGTCAAGTGAAAGCGATCGAGGGTCAAAAATGGTTACAATTAGGCAATCGTGTTATCGAAGTCGATGATCTCATTTTTGCTGGTAATTATCAAGTCAATGAACGGGGATTAAATTTGGCCGGGGTGGGAGTTAAACTAGAGGAGGGATTAATTAGGGTTAATCAGCAATTACAAACCGATAATTCCCGCATTTATGCCCTAAATTTGCTCAGAAATAATTATCCCGATCCTACTTTAAATCACCGGGCTGCTTTTGGGTTAGTCAAGCATCTGCTCACGGGAGAAAAATTTAACTTTAATCCCCAGCAAATTCCCTCATTTATTGCTTTCGATCCTGCTATTGCTTGGGTGGGTTTAACTGGAAAAGCGGACCAGGAGAGCTATGGTGAGGAGGTAAAGATGATCAACTATCCAATTAAAAATATAGTCCCACAGCAAATCTGGGGGGAAACCACGGGATTTTGTCAATTAATCTACCGACAAGATGGTAAAATACTGGGAGCGCAAATAGTCGGTAATCAAGCAGCAGAAATGATTAGTATTATCAGTTTAGCTTTCCAAGAAAATTTAACCATACAATCCCTCAATAAAAATATTTATGCTTGGGGAAGTATGGGAGAGATTATCGGAGAAATGACGGAATTAATCCCCCCGAAAAAATCTTGGTTAACTTGGCTAAAACAATTATTCAGATAATTAGATTGAGAAGGAAGATTAAATGATGAAACCGAAATTTATTGTCTTTGAAGGTATTGACGGATCGGGAACAAGTACCCAAGCAAAACTCCTACAAGAATATTTTTTAAAGCGAGGGGAAAAA
>NZ_JASJFG010000627.1:0-4605 GCF_030065375.1 Microcystis sp. M49636_WE2
CCCCAGGGGAGAGGGTAAGGTATCCGCTTCAGGATCTATATAAGTTTTAGCTAATTCGGGGGTATCAATACCGCGATTAATTAAGATAGTTGCTAATAACGATGATAGTCCCATTTCTCGCGCTAACCCCTCGATTTTTTCGGGATTAGCCGCGGCAATATACCAGCGTTGGATGGGATATTTGTAGGTCATTTTTTCTCAAACAATCCAGTAGGGTGCGTTAGCATAGCGTAACGCACCAAAAACAAGGTTAAAAGCGGATTTGGATGGCCCCAGCGGGAGGTTGAAAGGGGAGATTACTATTATTAATTCTCAGGGGAGAAGCGGGTACTAACTGCACATTTGGGGTGGTGGGTTGACTTTCGTTGGTACTCAGTAAAGTCAATTGATTAATACTAGGATTAATCGCAAATTGTTGGGTGATAACTCCCGACGGACAACAGGAAGGATCCCGGGGGAGAAATCTTCTCATATTGACGGTGATCGTACCATCTTTAGCACTCAGATTATCGACAATTACTCGATCGGCTAACAGGACAGTATCGGTGTTAGTGGCAGTACCGTTATTATCGATCACTAGGGCTAAATAATGTAATTGCTGTTGATCTCTGGTAATCACTCTTAACACGACAATACCATCATTCCTTTGATCATTATTATAGTCCCCCATCAAAGCTTCTCGACTGACTTGCACTCCTAAAATCTGTCCCTCATTGGATTGAAAAATACCATCGCTGACAATTACGGAACCCCGATTAGGAATGTTATAGACGGTGTTTCTTAAATTATCCACGCTCAGGGGTGTAGATTGGGCAAGTAAGGGCAGAGAATTATTTAATAGTAAACTGATACCCAGGAGGATAGACTGAGGCAAAACTGCTAATTTAATCATGGTTTTGATGGGTTGGGTATATTTTCTTGAGTATCGAATAACTGCACGTTATTGATGGTACAAACCATCCCCTGTTGTGCTGCTAATTTATCTCGCCATTGGCTTAATTGTTGTTGACCATTACTACCATTTAACCAGTAAACTGTCAACAGGCCGAGGGTTTGTTCTGGTTCACAGGAAAAGCCGAGAGTTTTATCGGGTATGTCGGTATTTCCCTCACGACATTGCCAACCTTGTTTTTCAATTAATTCTTTCCAACCTTGCTCTTCTTTGGCAGCCACGGCAATGCGTTGATCTCCTTGGGTACAAAGCCAATTTTTCTGCTGGGTGGGATCATTGGGTAGATCACCAAGATTGGGGGAATTTTGCTTGATTGGGGGAAGCGAGGGGACTTGAGCATGAACGGAAAAAATCGGTAGTATTAAGAAAGTACCGATGAGCATTTTTAACAGTTTCATCCTTTAAAATTGCCATATTTAGGGATTTATGCCTTTAGAATATCACGTTTTTGAGATCTAGATAAAATACTCTCTTAAGATATGTTTAAATCTTTAATTATGGTTTCGATCGCATCAAAGGAAAATTCTCTGGCTAACTGTTGTAAACCTTGGGCAAGGGTAGCATAATCGGCGGGAATTTCTGCGGTTAGGGCGATAATTTTTTCATCATCACATTCTCGCGCCGCTTGTTGCAATTGTCCAATCCAGGCGGGACTGATTAATTTTAATAGGGATTGCAGGGAATCGAGGAAAACTGGCGAATAATTGGGCTGATTTGGCTCACTATCGGCATAAATATATTTTAATCCTAGATATTCGCTCATTTTTTGCCAGATCACTTCCTCTCGGAAAGGTTTACGCACGAAATCATCACAACCAGCGGCAATAACCAAGGCGCGATCCTCTTCAAAAGCACTGGCAGTTAGGGCAATTATCACCGTTTTTCCGCGATTATCAGCCTCTAACCGCCGAATTTCCCTGGTTGCTTCGTAACCGTCCTTCACTGGCATTCTCATATCCATCCAGATAAGATGAGGTTGCCATGCTTGCCAAATTGCGATCGCTTCTTGACCATTAGCGGCCTCTTGCACGGATAATCCTAGGGTAGCCAGGAGTTTCAGCAACAGTAAACGGCTTTCCGGTCGATCATCGACGACTAATATGCGATATTTAGGCTGATTTTCGGCTAAAGCGATAACTTTTGCCCTATTGGTTTCGGTTTTAATCTCATTTTCCCCCACCAAACCCACCTGAATATCAAAACTAAAAACACTTCCTTGACCCAGAATACTACTAACTCCGATCGCACCCCCCATCAACTCAACAAATTTTTTACTGATAGGTAAACCCAATCCTGTCCCCTGTTGGGATTTTCGTCCCGTTTCCGTTTGGTTAAAGGGTTGAAATAGCTTATAAATCTCCTCTGGGGCGATTCCTGCGCCTGTATCTTCAATTTCCCAGAGCAATCGCTGATAATCTCCTGTTTTATCCCCTACTTTTACCCGGAGAGTCACCCCTCCCGACTCGGTAAACTTCAATCCGTTACCCAAGAGATTGATTAACACCTGTCGCAATTTACTTTCATCAGTACATATATATTGAGGAAGAGCGGAGCTGCGCTCAAAAATTAAGCTCAAAGCTTTTGCCTGCGCTTGTGGACGTAGCATTTCGGCAATATTATCTAAAAGAGCGTATAAATCGAAATTACTGGGATTAAAAACCGTTCTTCCCGCTTCTATCTTCGACATTTCTAGAATATCGTTGATTAACTCTAATAAATGTTCCCCGCTACGATTGACAATTTCCAAATATTGGCGATATTCACTGCTGAGGCTGCTATCCCGGGATATTAAGCGAGTAAAACCCAAGATAGCATTAAGAGGAGTGCGTAATTCGTGGCTCATGTTAGCTAGAAACTCACTTTTAGCTTTATTTGCCTTAACTGCCACTTCTTTAGCCTCTTTTAATCCTTTTTCCGCTTCATATCTACTTTGTGCGATCGCAATTAATTCTCCCAGCAACCGGACAAAGGTGACATCTTCCCCTGTCCATTGCTTTTCTGCACTTGCATCCAATCCCAGATAACCCACCGTTACCCCATAACTATCCCACATGGGAACGATTAAGAGACAGGGAGTAGGACTATGAGCGAGAATAGTTCTTTCAGGGATAGCAGTAGCGGGTAAATCGTCTAAAGAGTTCAGTTTAACTGGAATACCGTTTAATAATTGTTCAGAAAACCAAGGAAAGGTTTCCGTCGAGAGATTTTGTGATTCTTCCCGAATCGGGATAACTTGCGGATAGTCGGGGTGACAGTATTCATAAACCATACTCCACTGCTGACGACAGGTGGAATATTGAATAATGTAACAGCGCGCACTCTGGGTAAATTGACAGAGCAGTTCTAGGGTATGATCGATCGCCAAGTGGATATCTTGAGAAATTAGTAATCTTGTCACCCGTGAGAGCAAGTTATCGCGATAGGCCTGCATTTCTAGGGCTTTTTCCCGTTTTTTAGACTCTAGTTCCTCAAAATCACTCATAATCAGTTATCAGTTATCAGTTATCAGTTAAAAGGGTTTGGGTGTTGGGGTTGTCGGGTTTGAGGGTTTTAGTTGAATTTCCCCATCACCCCATTTCCCTACTTCCCCATCTCCCCGTCTCCCTAATCAAAAAACAGGAAACTTTTCCCCTATTATGTTCTATAGGAATTTTACCGAATCAATATGCTCAAATTATTAGCTTCTCTCCTTCTCTCCTGCTGTGTAGCCTTGGCTGTTTCCCTGTCACCGGCTGCTGCTATGGGAGTCTATGACCTCCCCATTTTAAGCCCCGGAGCGCCCACTTATGTGGTCGATCCCGTTTCGGCCATTAGTGCCGCTAACGAAGGAAGATTAAATAAAGATCTGAAAAACCTCGCCGAAAAAACCGGTCAAGAAGTGAGAATGGTGGTAGTCCGGCGCTTGGATTACGGTCAAAAAATTGACAATTTAGCCGATGATATCCTGAGAGAATGGTATCCTAATCCTGAAGATCGGACTAATCAAACTATCATCGTCCTTGATACTTTAACCAATAAAACTGCTATGCGGGTTGGGGAGGAAGCAAAACCCCTATTAACCGAAGCTATTGCCGATAGTATCCTCTCGGAAACTATGGCGGTTCCCCTCAAAGATGGGGGAAAATATAATCAAGCTTTACTCGATGCTAGTCGTCGCCTAACGGCGGTACTTTCTGGAGAAGCGGATCCCGGACCGCCGGAAGTAGCGACAATTAATATCGAAAGTACTTTTACTACCGCAGAAGAAACTGACGATAAAAACGCCACGATTTGGGTGATAGTTTTACTGGTTTTAGCCACAGTAATCCCCATGGTTACCTATTTTTGGTACGCTGGTTTTGGTCGATAAATTAAATTAATTATCTGGGACTGATACAGCTAAAATATTCTCAGAGATAGCTCAATTCTCAGCCTGTATGAGCAAGATAAAGTAACTTCTGGTAGTAGATTTTAGTTGTGTCAGTTCACCCCATTTACTTAACCTTAATAACTAATGTCTAGACTGGTAAATAAATTACAATCCTATTATCGAGAGGAGGAAGGAACTTACTTAATTGAAATTAAACTTAATCAGTTACAGCAAGTCTTTAATTCTCTCGATCCTTCGCCATTTTTAGATAGAGATTTAGACGATAACGCCGAAAATTATATTA